>CAMDAT010000034.1 GCA_945888825.1 Bifidobacterium breve
CAGATTGCTCGGCGGACGAGCAGGTTGACGCCTCGATCTGAGCAGGCCCCATTTCTTGCCGAGAAACCCCTAAGTTGGTTGGATTCCCGTTACGATCCGTAGCTAGTTAGCCATGGCGGTGGCAGCAGATGACCGGGCTTGCCTGCCATGACGATCCTGATAGCTAGTGACTGCGGGTGAGTGAGAACGAGATGGATCAGACTGACATCGACGAGAGCGAGACCTTTGATCCCATTGAGGGGCCTGTTCTTGATGAACCTCTCGCAGCTGAAGCCATCGAGGTTCCTCGCTTAGCTCGCCATGAGATCACACTGCAGGACGGTCACCGAGTTGGGGTCACCGTTGCCGGCAAAGGTGTGCCGCTCGTTGTAGTTCACGGCTTTTCGGTTGAGGGGTTCCTCTACGCGCAGTCCCTGTCCCGTCTAGTCAAGATGGGATTTAGAGTGATTGCTATCGATACTGCTGGCCATGGCGCCACGCAGGGACTACCGCTGTCTGGGCAAAGCCTGAATGACTACGCAGACTTGCTTGGTCGAGTCATTGATGAACTCGGAATCGACAGATTTGTGGTTGCGGGTCACTCAATGGGTGGGCAGCTGATTACCCGCATGGCGGCAACCCGACCGGAACGGGTAATCGGCGTGGTCTTGATCGATGCGATTGTCGGCGATACCTGGGATCTGATGGTGCAACTCTTCCGAGTCGCACCGCCTCTGCTCGGAGTGTTGAGCGGACTGCTACTGGTGGATTCGCTGACAGTGATGCCAACTTTCAGCGATCCCGTGCAGGCAACCAAACTTTTTCGACTGCTGGTCCCAACCGTTGCAGGCCACATGGTTCAGCCTTGGCGACTGCTTGGCCCGATGTGGACGATTTTGCGCAGCCGCTCAAGTCGCTACGCCTTGGACGCCTTGTTAGAAAATGATGTCCCGGTATTTGTCTTGCATGGATCGCGAGACCTTGGTGTACCGCATCGAACGGCACGAGATACTGCACGACGCACTGAGGGCGTCCTCGTAACCATCGAGGGAGGTGGCCATTCTTGGATTTTGAGAGATCCAGAAACGCTCCCAGCTGTCATTGCCGAGTTGCTCGCCGCCGAGCTTGGAGAGAGCATACGGATCTCGTTGCGGTCCGCTGGTCTCGATCAGGAATTCCCGACGCTGGAAGATGTTGAGCGTGTTTGTTATCAGCCAGATGCTCGAATCTTTTTATTGTCACCCTCTGGACGATCCTCCAAAGTTGTGGGTCGTCATCGTAAGCCCAAGTACTCCTGGCATACCGACCGCTAGGGGCAATCCTGCTGCTGGTTTTACGCAGGAGACCGTGGCCATCTAGACTCAATCTTCCTCGGCTGAGTAGCCGTGCCGCTCTGGGATACGAAGCAGCACCAAAGGGTCACTCCTTTGTGTGCAGTCAACGATCCTTGGAGCCGGGTCAGATACCCAAGAAAGAGACAACATGAGTAACCGTCAGGCCACCAACCTTCCCCCGAAGGCCGACACCATTACCAAATTTGGTAAGAATTCGGCAGATACCGGATCAGCCGAAGTGCAGATTGCGCTTCTGACTGATCGGATCGATCACCTGACAGAGCACCTCAAGAAGCACAAGAAGGATCACCACTCTCGTCGTGGGCTCTTGATGCTCGTGGGTCGCCGCCGCCGGTTCCTTGATTACCTCAAGACAAATGACATTGAGCGCTACCGCAGCATTATCGCTGAGCTTGGTTTGCGTCGCTAAGCAGGTCCTCGGGCCAGCAGTCTTTTGCAGTATCTGTTGAATCGGCTGGCCTTCGGGCCAGCCGATTCGCGTATGGGGTGTTGAGCGCGGGTAGTCTGTCGGGACTAACAACAATAAAAGAAGTGCGGCGAGCCGGTCAGTTACCGGTTGCCGACCTCTGAGCAACCCGGCTGAGCAGATTCGCGCTGGCTGTGAATGCCTCGGGAGTCGACCACTGGGAACTGGCCTTGTCGCACCTAGACGATCCCGAGGGGGATCGAAGGAGGGCCACGTGGCCACATTCATTCGCGTCGAAGCACCAGTTGGTGAAGACGAGAACAAAACAATTTCATTCGAGACGGGCAAGCTTGCCGGTCTGGCTGGCGGAGCAGTACTCGCCGGCATGGGTAACACCAGAATTCTGATGACTGCAACTGCAGCGGGGCATGTTCGAGAGGGCATTGATTTCTTCCCGCTGACAGTAGATATCGAAGAGCGCATGTATGCCGCTGGAAAGATCCCTGGATCATTCTTCCGTCGTGAAGGTCGTGCTCCTGAGTCAGCCATCCTGACCTGCCGACTCATCGATCGGCCGTTGCGGCCTTCGTTCCCATCAGACTTCCGTAATGAGGTCCATGTTGTGGGAACTGTCTTTGGTGCAGATCAGAAGAACCCCTACGACGTCCTTGCCATCAACGGAGCCTCTGCTGCGTTGATGATCTCGGACATTCCATTTGACGGCCCAGTTGGCGCCGTCCGTTTGGCCTATTCAACCGATGGCACCTGGATTGCGCACCCAACCTACGAAGAGGGCGATGAGTCAACCTTCGAGATTGTGGTAGCTGGTCGGGAACTCGACAATGGCGACGTTGCCGTGATGATGGTCGAGGCTGGCGGTACCGAGGGCGCGTGGGGTTACTACGAAAATGGCGCACCCAAGGTTGACGAGGCAGCGCTTGCTGATGCCTTGAACGAGTCAAAGCGTTGGATCTCCGAGGTCATTGCGTTGCAGCGCAAGCTGGCTGAGGAAGTACTTGCAGCAGACGGGCCTAAGGCCGTGATGCACTACAACCCACAGGTTGATTACAGCTCAGAGATTTATGCTCAGGTTGAGTCCCTTGGCGGCAAGCAGATCGTCGAGATCATGCAGATCGCTGATAAGGCCGATCGCACCGCTGCTGAATCTGCGTTGCGTGACGATCTGCTCGGGCGAATCGTTCCTGGACTCGTGGAGGCAGCAGTTGCAGATGGTGTCTCTGCAGATGACGCCGCAGCGAATGCGAACAAGCAGACCAAGAACGCTTTCCGCTCCTTGGCTAAGTCCACAGTGCGTTCACGCATTGTCAACGAGGGTGCACGAATCGACGGTCGCGGACTGAGCGATCTACGTGCATTGTCGGCCGAGGTTGACGTCATTCCAACGGCTCACGGAACTGGTTTGTTCCAGCGTGGAGAAACCCAAGTCCTGAACGTGGCCACGCTTGGCATGGCCAAAATGGACCAGATGATCGACGGAATCGATCCGATTACTCGCAAGCGTTACCTGCACCACTACAACTTCCCACCGTTCTCTACTGGAGAGCCTGGATTTATGCGTGGACCAAAGCGTCGTGAAATTGGCCACGGTGCGCTTGCTGAGCGCGCCGTGTTCCCAGTGATTCCTTCACTTGAAGAGTTCCCCTACACCATTCGCTTGGTCTCTGAGGTACTTGGTTCAAACGGTTCCTCCTCGATGGCTTCAGTCTGTGCGTCAACGCTCTCCCTCATGGATGCTGGCGTTCCGATCAAGGCTCCAGTAGCTGGAATCGCGATGGGCCTTATCTATGCAGATGACAAGTACGTCACACTGACAGACATTCTTGGAGCCGAGGACGCCTACGGCGACATGGACTTCAAAGTTGCCGGTACCTCTGAGTTCATTACGGCTTTGCAGCTTGATACCAAGATTGACGGCATCCCAGCAGACGTACTTGCAGGGGCGCTCAATCAGGCAAGAGAGGCTCGTTTGCAGATCCTTGAGGTCATGGCGGCTGCGATTGCGGCCCCACGTGACGAGGTCGCTGCGACTGCTCCAAAGATCATTAGCTTCGAGATTCCGATTGACAAGATCGGTGAAGTTATTGGTCCAAAGGGCAAGGTCATCAACGCCATTCAGGCTGAGACCGGCGCAAACATCAGCGTGGATGACGACGGTATGGTCGGCATGGTTTCCATAGCTGCAGTTGATGCTGCCGTGATGCTCGAAGCCGAGCGTCAGATCAAGCTCATCCTCGATCCGCCTACTGCAGAAGTTGGCGCAATCTACGAAGGTCGAGTGGTGAACATCACCAAGTTCGGTGCCTTCGTGAACATCCTGCCTGGCCGAGACGGTCTGCTACACATCTCCAAGCTCGGCGGCGGAAAGCGCATTGACCGGGTTGAGGATGTCGTTGACCTAGGCGATGCTGTTGCTGTGCGCGTTGAAGACATCGATCCGAACGGAAAGATTTCTCTAGCGTTAGCAGGAGATGAGTCCCCAAAAGCGAGTGAGGGCAGCGCGACGAGCGCTGCTCACTCCACAGCAAGCTCCGCCTCCTCGGCATCGGCTGATGAAGCAGCAGGTTCTGCTGATTCACAAGGCAACTCTGCTGATGCACAAGGCAACGAAGAAGCCTCTTCTTCTGACCGGATTGAGGTGAGCTTCGCTGACTCGTTCGATGCCGAGTTGTCTGAAACTTTCGGCGACCTGGGGCCTAACCCAGTGCGCAGTGGCGGAAGAGGATCAGGCGGCGGAAGCGGCGGCGGAAATGGCGGTGGTCGAGGTGGCCAACGCCGTCGTCGATGAGTCCTGAAATCTCAACACTGCTTTTCTCGTTCGATTATTCGGGATTAGCTGATGAGTACTGAACTTACGCAGCGAGGAGCGAACAATTCGCTCCTCGCTGCGAACGTTGAAAAGACAGTTCTATCGAACGGAGTCAGGGTCCTTACTGATTCTGTGCCGCACACGCACTCCGCCACTTTTGCAGTCTGGGTAGGCGTCGGCGGCAGGGACGAGCCAGCAGAGATAGCCGGTGCTTCCCATTTCCTTGAGCACCTTCTGTTTCAGGGGACTGCTCGTCGCAGTGCCGTCGATATCGCCATAGCAATCGATGGTGTTGGCGGGGACATGAACGCCTATACGGCTAGTGAATACACTGCGTTCTTTGCGCGGGTTCCTTCGAGCGAATCTGATCTAGCTGTCGACGTTCTTTTGGACGTTGTGTCTCACCCTGGCTTAGCTGAAGATGACGTTGAGGGTGAGCGTGAAGTCATCCTTGAAGAGCTTGCAGCGGCCGAGGACGACCCAGAAGATCTAGTGGGTGTTCGCCTCTTTGAATCACTCTTTCCGGGCCACCCCCTTGGACGAGAGGTGCTCGGGACTAGCAGCACCGTAGAAACAATCCGGCGTGATCAGATCGCGGGTTTCTTTGAGGATTGGTACCAGAGTCACAATCTGGTTGTAACTGGCGCAGGGGATGTCGATCACTCGGTACTCGTTGCTGCGGTTGAGACTGCGTTTCCTGAGCATCGAGCCGGTAGTGCACCGCAACGGATTGCACCCAACGAGCAAGTTGAGTCTGTGCTGACAGAGACCAGGTCCGGGGAGTTGGTGCACTTGGCTTTCGGCTGGAGATGCGGTGGGGTGAACGACACCGACAGGTTCGCCCTTGCACTGTTGAACCACGTGTTCGGAACAGGTCCCTCGAGTCGTCTGTTCCAACAAGTTCGAGAAGAACGTGGCCTGACCTACTCCATCTCTTCTGGAGTTTCTCAGTTCAGCGATGCTGGTGCGCTCTCTGTTCAGTGCGCCACAAGTCCCTCCAAGGCTGCGCAACTGATTGCAGTGGTGACTGAGCTAGTCGAGGACCTCTGCAGCGTTGGTATAACTGCCGAGGAGTTGTCTCGGGCAAAGCGATCGATCCGAGGCGGCGTGTTGCTAGGAATCGAAGACTCTGGGGCAAGGGGCGCCCGGCTCGGGATCTCTGAGACTCTGCGAGGTAGCGTCACGCCCCTTGATGAGCATCTCAATTCGATCGACTCCGTTACCCAGGAGCAGGTACTTCTTGCAGCTCAACGGGTGCTCGGCTCTGGGACCGTTTTGGCAGCAGTTGGACCCGCTTCGCAAGGCGCAGGCGATAAGCAGTTGGGGTCAGCTATCGAGGGCCTTGAGCATCTCGTTTAGCCGTGTGAGATATGGGGATTACCTATCGGGTCCTCTGAGTCCAGATCCGCTCGTTCGACCTCATCGCGAGTCACTCCCAGAATAAACAGAATCGCATCTAAATACGGAACGTTCACTGTTGTGTCAGCAGCGAGCTGCACCACAGGTTTGGCGTTGAAGGCAATACCGAGACCGGCAGCGCCGAGCATGTCTAGGTCGTTCGCCCCATCGCCCACAGCCACAGCTTGGCTAACCGGAATGCCCTCTTCTTGAGCAAACAGCCTGAGTAGTTCAGCCTTGCGTGCACGGTCCACCACTCTGCCAAGCACCTGCCCCGTCAGCTTTCCATCTTGAATCTCAAGCTGGTTCGCCTCGGCGTGGTCGAGGTCCAACTCGGAAGCTAAGTCATCGGTGAAGTGCGTAAAACCACCAGAGACAATCCCAACGCTGTAACCAAGTCGTTTGAGGGTGCGCACAAAAGTTCGTGCGCCAGGGGTGAGTCGCATGGCGGCCTTAGCTCGATCCAGCGCAGACTGATCGAGTCCTCTGAGCAGCAGAACCCGTTGACGTAAAGCCAACTCAAAGTCGAGCTCCCCGGACATTGCCTGCGCTGTCAGTTCTTGAACCTGGTCCAAACAACCTGCTTCGGTTGCTAAGAGCTCAATTACCTCGTCCTGAATCAGCGTGGAATCAACATCAAGGACGACTAGGCGCTTTGCGCGGCGCTCAATACCTTCTGGTTGGACTGCAATATCTAGGCGGCGTGCGCTGGCAACCTCACCAAGCAGTCGTCGTAGCACCTCTGGTTTTGCTCCTGATGCACGAAACTCGTAGGCATAGACGGGGTAGCGGGCAAGCCGAACAATTCGATCGATGTTTCCGCCCGCGGCTGCGATCCCTGCTGCCACAGCTCCGAGTTCTTGGGGGGATAACGCAGTCTCAAGCTCGTGGCCTAACACGGTGACTGCCTCTACTGCACCCTTTTCTGTAGACACCGAGGGAACCGAATCAACATGAATACGCAGCTTGAACTGATGTGCGAACTGATCGAGAGCCTGAACAAGAGCGTCGGGATGTAGGGGGGTAGCAATGACTGCAGCCAAGGTCAGGTGGCCGCGCAGTAGCACTTGTTCAAGATCTTGGATCTGAGCATCGACCTCGCTCAAGGTAATCATGAGCTCAGTTGTGATCCCGGGCGTATCGGGTCCAGAGACACGAATAAGCAGCACATCATCCAAGCGCAGTTCCGTGGAACTGAGCTCGACACCAATGCCGACGGCATCCGATGGGGAATCTGGACCTAGGGGATTGGCGTTCATGGGGGCTACGGTACGACGCTCAACCTAGTGAGGGCGAGATGGGCCACAACAAGCACCGGAATTGGGTGGCCCTGAACTCGCACAACAGTCAGAGAGGGTCCGATGGGTCTTGTAGCAGTGGATCATATTGATGAATCAATCCGCGTCCTGCGCTTGAACCGTCCCGAACGACTGAATGCTTTGTCGATCGACCTTGCAGTTGAACTAGATGAGGCTTTAGCTCAGCTTGGGGCAGACAATCTTGTGCGCATCGTGATTCTGACTGGAACCGGTCGAGCGTTCTGTTCGGGGCTCGACCTGAAGGACTACGGAATCATCCCAAACATTGACAACTTGTCTGTTCATCGGATCGCAACTCGTTCCATGAGCATCTATTCGCAGATCACCCGAAGGTTGCGATCTATTCCGCAGCCGGTCATTGCCGCAGTGAACGGCCCCGCCTTTGGTGGGGGGATGTGCGTTGCACTGGGAGCGGACCTGCGAATTGCATCTGAGTCTGCTGAATTCAACGCAACTGGAATCGTCAACGGGTTGACCTCGGCAGAGATGGGCGCAGGTTGGATCCTGCCCCGCCTGATTGGCGGCGCAAACTCCAATGACTTACTTCTGACGGGTCGGCGTGTTGATGCGGCCGAGGCACTTCGCATGGGACTGGTGTCAAGAGTTGTCCCAGATGAAGAGTTGCTGGACGAGGCAATTCAGATGGCACAGGCCATGGCAAAGTTCTCGCATTATGGCCTTGAAGCCACCAAGCAGTCACTCTGGGTGGAACAAGAGATCTCGAGCCTCGCAGCGGCAATTGAGTTTGAGGACCGGAACCAACTCATGGCTGGATTCACCAACAACTTGCCCGAGGCTATTCGCGCCTTTGATCGAGGACTCGAACCCGAGTACCTAGATGAGCCACGCCGCGACCTATTCGAAGGCAACTGACTGTTCGCCGATGGGCACACCCTTGAGTCGTAGAATGAATCCATGAGTATCAACGTGGGAGTTTTTGGAGCTGGCGGACGCATGGGTTCCACCGTCTGTCAGGCTGTGCTGGAAGATCCCGAATTGAATTTGGTCGCGGCAGTAGATCCCAATTTTCGGGGAATTGACCTGAGAACGGTCACCGGGATTGAGTCGGATCTGAAGATCTCTGGAGAAGCCGTTTCCTTTGAACGAACTGGCGCTCAAGTAGTCGTTGATTTCTCTAGCCGTGCAGCATCTGTTGAGAATCTGAGTTGGCTAGCTAGTCACGGAGTGCACGCCGTGGTTGGGACAACGGGCTTTTCGGCTGAGGAACTAGCTGGGTTCGAGGACGGATTTACAAGTTCAAATTGTGTGATCGCACCGAACTTTGCCATCGGTGCCGTCTTGATGATGCACTTTGCAGCCATTGCAGCTCCCTACTTTGATTCCGCAGAAGTCATTGAGTTCCACCACGAGTCCAAGATCGATTCGCCGTCAGGCACTGCCATGTTGACGGTTGCAAAGATGGCAGAGGCATCCTCGGACTGGACACCTGACCCAACGGAGCAACAAGTAATCGAAGGTGCTCGTGGTGCAGAGGGACCTTCGGGAATCCGAGTGCACTCGGTGCGCATGCGCGGTCTGGTTGCTCATCAGGAAGTCCTGCTTGGCACCACGGGACAGACTTTGTCGATTCGCCACGATTCATTAGACCGCAGCAGTTTCATGCCCGGAGTGCTCTTGGCTGTGAAGCAGGTCGCCTCGAGGCCAGGGGTGACGCTCGGCCTAGATGCATTGCTCGACTTGTAAGACGAGAACTACTCGTCGCCGAGTTCTTCTTCAAGGTTCTCGAGGCCACCGACGATTCCGCGTTTGCCGACAGTTTGATAGATCAAGTACCCGATGACGAGTGCAAGCGACCCGAGGGTCAGCCAGCGCTGGTAGCGGGCAACTACATCAAGCAGATCCCGGATTTGATCCTCAAAGAGAAGTCCCAGGCCGCGCATCAGGACAATTCGTCCGAGGGTTCCGATCAGGTTGAGTGCCAGGAATCTTCGGATCGGCATAGCTGCCACACCGGCAAGCAAACAGACTGGGTTGTTGGGTGCGATGAGCACTGCTACATCAAGGATGCGCTTAAATCCGCTGCGGTCTTGTTCGAACTGATCGAAGATCCCATCCATGCCAGGGAAGACGTTTCTTGCCCACCCAAGTGCACGTCCTCGGTAGGCATAACCGAGAATGTAAAACAGCGGATCTGGTGCTAGTAGCCGAGCCATGGCTATGGCTACGTAGGGTGGCCATGACGTGATGATCGAGGTAATGAGCAGGTAGCGGTTAGAGGAATTCAGCGCGAGTAGCCAGAGGGGGTGGCCGGAGACTGGGTTGCTCCAGCGAACCCACACAACGTTTCCAATATTGGCTGCGACCAACAGCGCCGCAATTCCAGTCCCGAGCAATGGCAGGAGCCAGCGGGGATGCACGGGGTGCTCAGCGGGCGAGGCATCTAGGGTGCCGGCATCTGCTGCAGTCGGTTCGTTGGGCAGTTCGGAATCAGTCAAGATGCAATCAGTCAGTGGGCACAGTCAGGAGACACAGTCAGGAAGCAGAGTCAGAGACGGTGGAGCAGCACGGGTCAAGGCCCTGCCCGTGGGAATACGGATCCCTGAACCCTATCTGTCATTTATCAAACTCATCGTTTGCGCCCCAACAGATGAGGCCTTGCCGCTGGGTTGTCTACGATGAAGTGCCGCTCGATGTCTGGACTATGCGGCTAGGGGAGATCTGATGCAAGGAACCATGCAAGACCGACCGCTGAGGCTGAACCACTTTGTTGAGCGTGCGGAGCGTTATACCCCCTCCAAGCTGATCGTCTCGGGAACTGCCACGGGAGTTGAGCAGAGGACCTACGGCGAGTGGGCAGAGCGAACTCGAAAGCTGGTGAGCGTGCTCGACTCGCTCGAGGTTCCGCCAGAGGCTCGAGTTGCAACCTTTGCTTGGAACTCAGCGCGACATCTGGAGCTGTATTTCGCAGCGCCTTGCAGCGGGCGCGTTTTGCACACGCTGAACATCCGACTGTTCCCAGAACAACTCACCTACATCGTCAACCACGCAGAAGACGATGTGATCTTTGTGGACCGTTCTCTTCTTGGCCTCCTCACGCCGCTGCTTCCAAGCTTTCGGACCGTGCGGCATCTCGTAGTCATGGATGATGGAGGCGAAGCCCCGAACCCCGAGGGTGTCAGCGTGTTGAATTACGAGGAGTTACTGAGTGCGGCTGAACCTGCTGAGTTCTTCCTCGGTGATGAAAATGCCGCAGCTGCGATGTGTTACACCTCGGGCACAACGGGAAACCCAAAGGGTGTGATCTACACCCATCGAAGCACCTATCTGCATACCCTCTCAGTGCTACAGGCAGACAGCATTGGAGTCTGCGAGTCGGACACAGTCATGCCTGTGGTGCCCATGTTCCATGCAAATGCTTGGGGGCTTGCACACGCAGGAGTTGCCACAGGCGCCAACCTTGTTTTGCCAGGGCCGCGCATGACTCCCGCTGCGTTGGCAGATCTGATCGTTGAGCAGCGTGTGACTGTTCCTGCGGGAGTTCCGACAATCTGGATGGGGGTGTTGCCCGAGCTCAAAGGCAGAGATACCAGCGCGCTACGAACAATTCCATGTGGTGGTTCGGCGGTACCTAAAGCATTGTCCGAGGCATATCGGGAACAGCTCGGTCTGCCCATCCTGCAGGCATGGGGAATGACCGAGACCAGCCCGATTGCATCCGTGGCTATTACTCGCTCGTGGTTGGCAGACCTTCCCGAGGATGAACTGGCAGACCTCCGTGCCTCACAGGGTCCGGCAGTACTCGGGGTGGAACTAAGGATTGTTGATCAAGAGACTGGAGCGGAGCTTCCTTGGGATGGATCAACCCGAGGGGAACTGCAGGCTGCTGGTCCTTGGATTGCGTCGGGCTACTACAACGATGACCGCTCGGCGGACTCATTCACCCCGGACGGTTGGTTGCGAACAGGCGACGTTGCTGTGATGACCCCAGATGGGTATGTCCGCATAGTGGACCGCACGAAAGACGTAGTGAAGTCCGGAGGGGAGTGGATCTCTTCGGTGGAGCTCGAGAATGAGATCATGGCTCACCCAGCGGTAGCTGAGGCTGCGGTCATCGGCTTGCCGCACCCCAAGTGGGGCGAGCGACCATTCGCTGCTGTAGTGATTCGGCCTGAGATGACCTTGACTCAAGCCGAGGTTCTGGAGTTCCTGAGCGGCCGAGTGGCAAATTGGTGGCTGCCCGACGAAGTCGTGTTCATCGATGAGATCCCAAAAACCAGCGTCGGAAAGTTCTCAAAGAAGGACCTTCGGGATCAGTTTGCAGATCATGTGCTTCCGAGCGACTGAAGAGCCGTTCCTGTGTGGGGTTACACCAGTTTTCACCCGCCTACCGGCATGTAGTGATCGCCGCCTAGGGTCACTACATGTATAGGTTTTTGCGAAAGCCACTCTGGTTGCTCAGCCATGTGCTGATTGCCGCTCTCGTGGTGACGCTGATTGGCTTGGGCTTTTGGCAGAGGTCGCGCTACCTCGAAGAGCGTCAGGAATCGGAGCAGCTTCAAACAATTGCGCGCGCCGCACCGGTAGGGCTGACTGCAGTTATTGGGGACTCGGAGATCGAACCGGCAGCGGTGAAAGAGAGTGCTCGATACCGAAGAGTCGAGGTGACAGGGGTCTACGATTCGGCCAACGAGGTGGCGATCTTAAATCGTTCGCGTGGCGGCGCTCCTGGAGCTTGGGTCATGACCCCGCTGGTTCAGGCAGATGGTACGGCGGTCCCAATCGTGCGTGGCTGGATTCCCCTTGAGCCATCCGCTCAGAACCCTCCCTTTCCCGGGTCTGAGGCACCAACGGGCCAGGTATCAGTCACTGGCAACATTCAGTTGACTCAGCAACGCGGCTCGTTCGGATCGGTGGACCCAAATCAAGGCGAGCTCTCTGCGTTATCGAGGGTTGATCTTGATCGCTACGCGGAGCAACTTCCCTACAGCATTGAGCCGGTCTGGGTGCTGCTTGACGGCCAGACTCCCGCCCAAGCTAACGACAGTCCGGCTGTGATTGAACTGCAGACGAAGGACCCATCCCAGAATTTCTCGTACATGCTGCAGTGGTGGATCTTCGCTCTGATTGCGCTCTGTGGATACCCGCTGGTCTTGCGCATGGTCGCCAGAAACAAGGCGAAGGGTGATCAAACCCCTGCCGAGGATGATGACCCGGACCGTGACCCGGACGAGATTCCTTGGGCCGTGGGTGCTGGACCCGAGCATGAAGCCTCATCCAAAACATGAGTACCGAGGTCGAGGAGACTCGCGAACGAATCATGCAGGCGGCGGTTAGTTGCGCCGAGACCAGCAGCGTTGGTGGCTTCTCGCTTGAAGAGGTGGCTGCATCGGCAGGTGTCTCACGAACGACTATCTACCGATACTTTCCGGGTGGAAGACCGCAACTTGTTCAGGAAACTGCCACCTGGGAGATTGCCCGGTTTTGGGCACGTCTAGCAGAAGCTGTGGAGGACCTTCCGACGCTCGAGGAGCAGTTGGTTGCGGGTTTGGTCATTGGAAGAAAGCTGATTCAAAAAAGCCAGCTTCTAGAAAATATGGTGGACTCCGAGATGCTCGAACTTGTTGCCGCCGTGCAGCCATCCGAGCCGCTCGTCCACGGCGTGATCCGTGACTATATGCGTGACCTGCTGATCAAGGAGCAGGCGGCTGGCCGGTTACGGCCCGGCATGACTCCTGAGCTGGGAGCCGACTATCTCATGCGTATGACCTTGTCCTGGATGGCTAGCCCTACTGGGCTTGACCTGAGCGATCAGGTTGCGACGCACAGTGTCATTCGCACCCAATTCCTTGCTGGCGTTCTGATCGACGCCTCTGAGGCTATGCCTGATCCAGAACTTGGGTGACTGAAGTCACAACATGAATTCCTTGTCGATGAGACACTAATGGTCTTACTGTAACAACCACAGCAGCTATCCGGGGAGGTGCGTGGTGACCGAAAATTCGATTCAAAGTCCACTCGCGCTGATGTCATTGGGAGATCTCCCTGCGACTAGTGGAGGGCAAACTGGATCCGCTCAAGCTCGAGTCACTTCTGCGCTGCTGCGATGCGTGGGCAGGTGGGGGCTCTCAAAGACCACCATTGAGGACGTAGCTAAAGAGGCAGGTGTGTCTCGCGCAACGGTCTACCGGCTGTTTCCAGGTGGCAAGAATGCAATCATGCGAGCAGCAGTGCTCGGAGAGGTTCGTTCTTTGTTGGCGGTTCTGACAGTCGAGTTGTCCGGTGTGGATCAGGTCGAGGATTGCCTCACTGTTGCAATGAACCACGCGGCGCAATTCTTGGAACAGCATCAGGCCCTGAGCTTTATGCGCGATCACGAGAGCGGCTTGCTCGACCAACTGCTTTCATCCGAACAACTGGACCTGCTGTTTCTCACTGCTGCGCAGGTTATGAAACCCGTGCTACTCCGGTTCATGGACGAGGCAGCAGCCATCGCGGTCGGTATGTGGGTTGCGCGGCTCGTTGTGTCCTATGTGTCCGAGCCCTCAGCTGAGTTTGATCTTTGCAAGGAACAAGACTCAAGGCGTCTGGTGCGCATGTTCTTGTTGCCCGGAATCAGCGCACCGCCGTTACAACATCACACTAGTTAGATCAGCCCCACCAAACCGTCAGACGATTTCCCTTACAGACAGTTTTCCAAACAGATCATTTCCCTTACAGAACATTTCCCCTACAGACCCTTTCAACTATTCAGGAGTAACAATGTCACTAGATCAAGAACGCACCACTGAAGACATGATCGGCCGTGCTGATGTCAACGACATCGAGGCAATCCTTGCAATCACGAACACTGATCGTGATGCTGTGATCTCTGTTGTAGAGGACAACTCAGATGCGATCTTTACCTGGGATTACAAGAAGGGCGCTCGCCCAAGCCTTGAGAAGTTGTACGAAAAGGCTAAGCACTCCATGTGGGATGGCGAGAAGGACCTTCCCTGGGAGACCGAGGTTGACCAAGAGCAGGTCGTGCTTGCCAACGCAGACATGAACGGTGGGCTTTTGGAGTTTGACCCGGCTGGTACGCCCTTCGCGAAGTGGACCGACAAGGAGTGGATCCAGGTTGGCATCGAGAGCCAGAACTGGACACTCTCACAGTTCATGCACGGAGAACAGGGTGCACTGATTTGTACGGCCAAGATTGTCGAGACTGTTCCATGGATCGATGCCAAGTACTACGCAGCTACGCAGGTCATGGATGAGGCCCGCCACGTCGAGGTGTTTGCAAAATATCTTGATACCAAGTTGTCAGGTCACTATCCAGTCAATGCTCATCTCAAGATGCTCCTAGACGACATTGTGAACGACAGTCGTTGGGATATGACCTACTTGGGTATGCAGATCATGGTCGAAGGGCTAGCTCTGGCTGCGTTCGGATTCATTCACCAACTCACCACCGAGCCGCTGCTCAAAAAACTACTCCGATATGTCATGAGCGATGAGGCTCGTCACGTGGCATTTGGTGTCCTGTCCCTGCAGGAGTTCTACGAGGGGCTTTCAGACGCAGAGATCTTTGAGCGGCAGCAGTTTGCGTTTGAGGCTGCCGTGCGAATGCGGGACCGCTTCTTGCAGCAAGAGGTCTGGGAGCGTATGGGAGTACCAGTGAAGGACGCTCTCGAGCTTGTCATGGGCACACCTACCCGGCAGATGTTCCAGATGATGCTGTTCTCAAAGGTGGTACCCAATTGCAAGAAGCTGGGACTGCTTGACCGCAACGACAAGTGGCTGCGTCATCGCTTTGAAGAGATCGGCGTTATTCAGTTTGAGGATTGGGCTGATACGGCCTCGGAGCTCGATGGCTTCGCCTTGCTTGAGAGTGATATTCGATCGACTTGAGTTCTGCGTGGCAGTAACTCTCTGGTGACAAATCTCGCGGTGACTAATCTCGCAGTGAGTAATCTGGCTCAGATGAGCGAGCCGGAGCAGCTGTTTGTGTTGCATGCACTGCGTCTCAGGGGGCCCGCCTCTGATCTGGAGTTAGCTAGTCGATTCTCTCTGGACCTCGATGAGGTCAAATCCACACTTGAAGTCCTGCGAAGGTGCGAACTTGCCAGGCTCTATGAGGGGCGTCTTGCAGGCTGGATGCTTACTGCCACAGGACGGGCTGAAGGCGAGCGCCTGCTGGCTGAGCAGCTTGATCGATTGTCTCTGCGAGGCGTAGTGGCTGCGTCCTATCAGCAGTTTCTGGTCATGAATCCTGAGCTTCTGTCTATCTGTACTGATTGGCAGGTCCACTTGGTCGGGCAAGAAGAAGTCCTCAATGACCACCTAGATACAGCTAGAGATGCTGTCGTGTTAGCGCGCTTGGCAAAGTTGCATGAACATGTCGTGCCGCTACTAGAGCAACTCGCAGCGGGCTTGCAACGATTCGAGGGGTACAGTTCGCGTCTCAGGTATGCACATGAGAGAATAGGAATCGGCCAGACGGAGTGGTTGACGGGGCCGAGAATCGACTCCTATCACACCGTGTGGTTCGAACTGCATGAGGATTTTCTGGCGACACTCGGTCGTCGACGCTCAGATGAGCGGGTTGACTACGACTCTGCCGAGGACGGTTCTGCAGAGTTAGAGGAGTAAGGATGAGTCCCAGATTTGGTTCGGTGATCACTGCAATGGTGACGCCGTT
>CAMDAT010000035.1 GCA_945888825.1 Bifidobacterium breve
TGTTCACGGAACTCAACCAAACCGTCCGTACAGGAACTCAGCCACAGGAGTTGCCGGTTCGAATGAATGAGCCAGACCCGAGGCCAGATAGCCCGAATCAGAGACAACCGTCTGACCGGTTACTGCTGCGGCGGCCCTGCTACACAAGAACACCAGCACGGCCGCTTGCTCCTGCGGGCTAGATGCAGAAATGCCGATCTCTTCCCGGTAGTCCGAGCCAAAGTCCAGCCATGTCTCGGCGTTTGCTTGTGCCAATGGCGTGGTGGTGGGGCCGGGGCAGACAGCGTTAATTCGGATTCCACGTGCGAGCAGCGGCGCACCTTGAGCTGCGACGTAGGCGCACATCGCACGCTTCATAGACAGGTAGTCGGCCTTTCCGTGTTCGACCACCCAAGCAACAGAATCATCCCAGTCACTGATTGCTAAGAACTCCAGCAGCGGCTCAAGCTCTGCCTCCCAGCCAAGGCCCGCAGCAGAGGAGATCATCCCAATGGCACTGCCTCGGGGCAACCACTCGCGCTCCAAAAGACTGTCGATCAGGTAGCGATGCCCAATGAAGTTGATGCGTTCAATTCCCGGAGTGCCATCTGCTACCCCCGCGCAGGAGAACACCACGTCGACTGGACTGCCAAGCGCAGCGAGTGCCTCATCGATCGATGAGCGCTCGGACAGGTTGAGCCGAATCGACTGCCTCTCGGGGTGATCAACCGGCACGATGTCCATGACGGTGACCTTGGCGCCCGCGTCAGCAGCAAGGTTGGCCACTGCTGCGCCCATACCGCTAGCACCACCGACTACTAACGCCCGAAGACCGTCATATCTGAATGCATCGAAGGCACTACCCATGCGATCCCCCTTGATTTGGCGGTTGCTCGAAAGCTGGCAAACCCTAGTGGAACCCCATGCTGACAGGCCGTGGAAAGGTGAGTACATCAATTTCCCACTCTCGTTTCGTAATGCGCCTGACCCCCTATAGGGGGTCAGGCGCAGGACAGAGCGAGGAGATTTGGGTTGTCAGCCGCCGTTGGCGAGTGGCTGATAGCTGCGGCATGGCTGGCCAAATGATGGGCAGGACCCGATCGGGCTCGGTGGCTCCACGCCTGTAGCTAGTGGCATAGAAATCGAGGATGGTGTTGCACTTCCAAAGAACAATGAGTTGGTCGGAGCCACGCCATCGTCCACTGAGTTGTAGCGCCACACGCGCCGATCGCCGCCAACAGGTGCCACCACAATTCGGATACGACTACCTGTTCGGAAGGCGTGCACGACTGGCAACACTTGCACCCGCACCCGATTGGCACCGGGCTGCAACGGCGAGGAGGAGGTGAAGTCAATGTTGGGCTTGACTGGGTCGGTTCCTGTGACCTGTCGGAACGATGCGCGTTGCACGCCGTTAGTTACGAACAGTTCCTTACCATCAGGCCGCACCTCGGTCACGGTCACCTGCAGGTCCGTGTTTGTCGCTGTAGATGACACCCACAGGTCAGCTCCGATTGGGCCAGCCACAACGGCATCGGCAGCCATCGGTGGAGACACAAATCCCAGGCCGTTGTTCGAGGGAACCTGTGTCCAACCCGAACTGCTCGATTCCGGTCGGCGGGACGGATCAGAGACATACGCAGCAGACCCATCGGTGCCGACTGATGGGGCTGTCGGGGCTAGCGCCCCGTCGGCAGAGAGGTACCAAGTGCTTGTGGTGGCTCCTGCTGGTGGGAACGAAGACGAGTTGAACTTCCAGCGAGTGCCGCTCGCACCGTTCCCGCTGTCCGTGTCACGCTCAACCCCAAATGAATACTGCGGACGCAACTCCCAGCGACGCAAGGCGTCGCCAAATCTCAGCCCTGCAAGTGAGGGGAACGGCAAGCCTGCTCCCCCGGAACCGAAGATGATCGAAGTGGTCAGATACAGACCAACCTTTAGGTCAGGAGTCTTACGGGCCACGTACAAGTCGAGGAACTGAAACAGGTCCACGATGGTGTCGGGACTTATCGAATCGTTGTGCTCGCCGCTGCTGAGCGTCATCCATGCCCGGGGGTTGCGCTCGGTGAGTTTGTTCAGGTTGAGCATGGCGTAACCACTCGTCTGCTCATCTTGGAACTGCAGCGAACCAAACACGGGCACATCTATTTGATCGAGCCGCTGTTCAAGGTCACGGCGCTGATAGTCCTCAAGGTTGAGCACCGTGTTGCGGAAGATTCCGTCCCCGTCACGAGTTTGTAGGCGCAGGCGTTGATTCTCTTTGCAGTTCGCATCAGTGGCAACCAAAGCGTTCGCGTACTCCATCGCACCAACAGACGGTGCCGGACGCGCATTTGCTACACGGCCTGCCAGCCAAGTCTCGGCGAACCCAGTATTGAAGATCCCGCCCGGTCGCCCCACGTCCCAGACACGACCCAGGAACGACAGCGGAACGATTGCGGCAAGGTGCGGTGGCCGAGTAGCAGCAGTAGCAATCTGTGAGAACCCCGAGAATGAGATCCCGATCATTCCGGGGCGGCCGTTGAGCACCCATGGCTGACGAGCAAGAGTTTCAACAACGTCGTAGCCGTCATACGAACTCGGAAGATCGAACAGGTCGGACTCCCCGCCCGAACAGCCCGTGCCGCGCAACTGCACTGACACCGTTGCGTAGCCGGCCAACCGAGCCAGAACGCCGCCGACAAAAGTCTCGCCCCCAGGGGTGAGCGGGTCACCCGGCAGCGAAGGGTCAAGTAGGCGTGCCACCTTGTCTGCGATCGGATCTTGCGGAGCGCCCACGTTGTAACCGGAATACTCAATCAGTGTTGGGAAGGGACCATCAGAGACGGAAAGGCCCACGGGGGGCCGCACCACTATGGCAAGCAATGTGCCGTCACGCATTGGGATGTAATTGAGCCCTGCCTGCATGAGTGGCGCTCGATAGAACTCGTCCGAGGGCGGCTCATCAACATCAAGTACGCGAACCGTTTGGGATGCAGCCGCTGACTCATCGGTAGCCGACTCATCGGTAACGGTCACGGTGCTTCCCTGGGTGAGTCCGCGGAAAACCACGCTTCCAAATGCGTCGGCGACTTTGGATTGTGTGGTGGTTCCCGGCCCCGTCAGGCTGACTGTGCCGCCGACCGTCGCGTCGGTTACATAGACCTGCTCGATCCCTGCCCGTACCAAATACGTGCGCTCCCCAATTGCTGGGCCTTGGCCAGGCCGCGGCGGCAATGGCCTCGGTGGCGGCGAACCCGCACATGCAGAGGCCAGAACAGCAACTGCTGCCAAAACCGCGATTAAGGCCGCTGACTTTCGAATTCCCCGCATAATGTTGTGACCGTACATCCCGGGGGGCCATGAGGAAAGCCCCCGAGCGATCGACCGGGTTCACTGGCGGAGGCGGCGCTAGCTCAAACGATCAGGTCGCTGAGGGGCACAGTCCAGCTCATTCGGCTGGCCACAGGTGAGCCGGGAACCTCGACCTACTTGTTGAGGGCGTCGCTGAGAGAGAGTTTTCATGCCTGTGCGAGCTGCACGCTGAGCGAAGCAGTAATGGTCTTAGTAACACTGCGGATTGATTGTCGTTGGTGTCAGTCCTTGGCCCGGTGACCTGGCAGCAACGCAAAGCTGGCTCCGCTAACTCTGACTGAAAAACAAATGCCAGAAAATGCCAGAAAATGCCAGAAAATGCCAGAAAATTATATAAAATGAGACGAGTGAGTTAAAAATGTAAAAAAATTTGAAAACACGAGAAAAGTTGAGGAAAATTAATGGCTGCTGCAGATAACGCGTCCAAACCACCGGCAATCCTTGCCCTGCCGATCGGCCTGAAGGCTCGCGGTCTGCGCAAAGAATTCGACAGCCTCGGCACCGTTGAGGTTCCAGCCAACCGCTACTGGGGCGCTCAAACGCAGCGAAGCCTCATCCACTTCAACATCGGAAACGACCGCATGCCGAAGGAGGTGTACCACGCATATGGCTACGTCAAGAAAGCTGCCGCCATTGTCAACACCAAGCACGGACGTCTGCCGAAGTGGAAAGGTGACCTGATTCAGCAGGTCTGCGACGAGGTCATCACCGGCAAGCTCGACGAGGATTTCCCCCTCTACGTTTGGCAAACAGGTTCGGGCACACAGTCAAACATGAACCTCAACGAGGTCGTCTCAAACCGTTGCATCCAGTTGGTTGGGGGCAAGCTTGGCGCTCAAGAGCCCATCCACCCCAACGACCATGTGAACATGGGGCAGTCCTCGAACGACACCTTCCCTACCGCAATGCACATCGCTGCCTACACAATGGCGGTGACCAAAACAATCCCGGCGCTTAAGCGGCTGCAGAAGGCAATTGAGAAGAAGTCACGTCAGTGGGACTCAGTGGTAAAGATCGGCCGAACCCACCTAGAGGACGCTACCCCCCTGACGGTGGGTCAAGAGTGGTCCGGCTACGCCGCGGCCCTAGCGGATGCCATCACCGATGTTGAGCACGCTACGAACGGTTTGTTGCGCATCGCAATGGGTGGCACTGCTGTGGGAACAGGGCTCAACTCGCCGGTCGGCTTTGGCGATGAGGTCGCAGCGGTCATCTCTAAACTCACTGGATATTCTTTCCAGACGGCTGACAACAAGTTCGCCGCTCAGGGAACTCTCGACCGCGTGGTACGCGCTCACGCCGGCCTCAAGTCCGCATCGGTGACGTTGTTCAAGATTGCGAACGACATGCGTTGGCTTGGCTCAGGCCCCCGCACAGGCTTCATGGAACTGATCCTCCCGTCGAACGAGCCAGGCTCATCCATCATGCCCGGGAAGGTCAACCCGACTCAGGCAGAAGCGATGCTCATGGTCTGCATCCAGATCATGAGTTCCGATGTGGCAGTTCAGATGGGTGGCGCTGAAGGCAACTTCGAACTCAACGCCTTCCGGCCGATCCTTATCAACAACTACCTGCACTCGGCGCTCATCATGGCCGACATGTGCGACCACTTCCGCGAGTTCATGATTGAGGGCGCTCAACTGAACAAGCCGAAGCTCAAGGAAAATATCGAAAAGTCCGTGATGATGGTCACTGCGTTGTCGCCGATCATTGGCTACGACCAAGCATCGGTGATCTCTCACTACGCAATCGATAACGACTTAACCTTGCGTGAGGCTGCCCTAAAGAACGGTGTGACTGCCGAACTCTTTGACCGAGTCGTCGTTCCGATCAACATGACGCATCCGGATGGCGCCACACCGAAGCGGCCTGCAGCGAAGCCCAAAAAGGCCCGCTCTGCGAAGCAGACCCCGTCACCCAAGCCCGCCAAGTGAGCGAGCAGGTTGCCGGCAAAGATGCACTCATGGCAGAGGTGGGGGGACGTCAGTTCTCCGCCTCATGGACAAGCAACGAGCACCGCGGACGCCGACTCCTAGCCGAGTTCATCGGAACCTTCGGCTTGGTATTCGTGCTCTCCGCCGGTGCTGCCATCCTTGTGAAGTACGGCGGTGGCAATCCGCCCTCGTACGTCACCGCATTGGTGCTGTCCTCCTTCGCTGCGCTGTGGCTGATGGTTGCGATCTTCTTCCTCGGTGACATCTCCGCTCACTTCAATCCGGCGATGACACTTGCTTTCGCCTTGCGGCGCGACATGGGGTGGGCAATGGCCGCGGCATATTGGGTCGTGCAGTTCGCTGCGGCCATCGCTGGTGCACTCTTGGCGCGGTGGTTCTTTGGACCACTCGGCAACCTAGCTGCGACCCGGCCGCCAGCGGGGCTCGCTCTCGAGTCAGTGGCCTTTGAAGCCCTCCTTACCTTCGGCCTCGTTCTCATGGTCCTCGGTATGGCAAACGGCCCAAAGCTCAGCGGGCCCTATGTGCCCTTCGCAGTAGGCGCCTACATCATGGCCTTAGGGTCCCTTGGAGGCCCCTTTGAAGGTGCGGCTATGAATCCGGCACGTGCACTCGGACCGGACGTGGCGCTCGGCGATCTGAGCACCTGGTGGGTCTACCTAGTCGGCCCTTGCGCCGGCGCCGTCATTGCCACCGGTGTGGCATACGTGCTGCGCGGGCCTGCCAAGGCCCAAGAGGCAATGGCCGCTATGGGAAACCCGACTGCCACCGAGTAGTTCGTTTCGCCCGAACCAACTCGCAACCAACTAGCACCCAACTCCCAGCCAACTCGCTCTATCTTGCGCCTGACCCCCTATAGAGGGTCCCTCGCATAACAGAGCGGGGTAACGGGTGCAGGGGCGAATGGGTGCGGGGTAACGGGTGTGCGGGGCGACGGGGGGGGAAACCCCCTAGGGATCCCCCAGCCCACAATAGGGGCAACACCCGATTTCGCTTTGAACTCAAACCGTGGAAAGTGGACGCAGTGGTCGCCAAGTGTGCAGCCACGAAGGAGCGTTTCCATGTTGAGCGAACAGACCACTGCAACCCATTCAGATCCACCCAGGCAGACCGAGCCAGCACCAAACCTTGAGGCTTGGCTTGTGACTTGCCGTAACGCTGGTGCCACCCCTCCAGAGATCGCCGACACTCTTATCTCCGCCGGCTGGAGCGCCGATCACGCCGCAACTGCATCACTGGGATCCCTGCGCTCAACGGACCAGCAGCAGTTGCTCTGGTTCTCCCTGTGCTGGTCGGCTGGCCTCGCCGCCGTTGGGCTCACCACGACGCTTCACCAGATGCTTTCGGCGTATCCGAATCCTCAGTTAGCAGCTCTCACTCTGACCGTCTCGCTGGTAATGGCGCCGATCGCATTCCTGTGCAATTGGCTGGCAGGTCGTACCGAAGAATCTTCGATGTTTGCAGTCTGGTCGCCAAGCCGACGATTGTGGTTTGGAACTCTTGCTTCTTGCACAGCAATCGTTGGTCTCGTAAGGCTCATCAGCTACTTGTATACGGTCATGTTCTCGTTGCTTTCACCAAGAGGCCAAATCCCTCTTGACGGCCGCGACTTCGCCCAAGTGATGGTCTCGCTTGCTGTTGCAATCCCCATGTTCACCTGGAGCTTCACTCAATGGCGACGCTCGAACGTAGCAATCTCAGGTCTCCGACGATCTGCCTAGCCATCTCAGCCACCAAGTCAGGACAAACGCCAAGAACCTGAGCTACTTTGGACTCATGCCGGGAGCGTCGATGACCTCCACGTCGCACGCACTGCAACGAAGACTGCAACTTGGTCTCGGAGCGGTGCGTGCTGTGACGTTGGTGTGGGCGTTTTTCGTTGTTTGCATCGATACCAACTCGGGTGTTCTGGTCCGTCCAGTACCTGCGTTCGGGTTGCTCGGAGTCTTGGTTATCTGGTCAACAGCTTGGACCGTAGCCGTCTCAAAAAACGACTCATGGGTACTGCGGGTCGGAGCTGTGATTGACATCTTTCTTGCGATGACCGTGGTCGCTCTAGATTCCGCTTTTTACTCTGGTGATCGGCCACAGTCATTCGGCTCTGCCTGGCCGCTCGCCGCCGTCCTAGCAACGGGTGTGGCGGCGGGTTCAACCTGGGGGTTAGTTGGCGGCCTTGCTGTTGGAGTAGCTGGCGTGGCCAGCGCACTTGTTCAGGGCGCAGTCGTGGGAAATGTGCTGGCCCTAACTGGCGCGATGGTGCTGTATGCAGCCGGAGGGTGGTTGGCCGGGTGGGTTTCAGAACAGCTTCAACGAACTGCTCAAGTCGCAGCGGCTGCCGAAGCACGAGCCGAGGTCGGACGAACTCTCCACGACGGTGTCTTGCAAACTCTTGCTGTGGTGCAACGCCGATCCGATGACCCCGAACTAGTTGAGCTCGCTCGCACCCAAGACGCCGAACTTCGTGCGTTCTTGCGAGGTGGCAACTCTTCCAAGCTGGCCGAGAAAGAGTCTTCGGTTGCTGAGTTGCTCGGCCCTGCCCTGGCGTCAGTTGAGTCACGCTTTGGTGTACCAGTGCAGCTCGTCGTGGTCGACCCGGGTACTGCTTGCGGTGAATCAGCCCTTGCACTCGCTGGCGCTGCTGCCGAAGCAGCAACAAATGCTTCTAAGCACTCAGGGGCGGACGAAGTCTGGGTGTCAGTGGACCGGGCTGAGCACTTTGGCACGCGAGTTGTGGTGCACGACGAAGGCTGCGGCTTCAACGGAGAGACCACGAAAGAGGGGGACGGACTCAGATCATCAGTTAGGGGCCGACTCGACACGGTGGGGGGCACCGTGGCTGTGCGATCCTCGCCTGGAACTGGGTGCGACGTCACCCTGTGGGCACCATGAGCCCGCCTATTCGAGTTGTTGTGGCAGACGATCACCCCATCTGGCGGTCAGGTATCCGCGCAGATCTTGGAGACGATTTTGAGGTTGTCGCAGAGGCCGAGGACACCAATTCAGCAGTTGCTGCAGTCAGGTCTGTGGTGGCCGACGTGTTGCTCTGCGACCTTCACATGCCCGGTGGTGGAGGGATTGCCGTAGCCCAACAAGTTGGCAGTGAAGTCCCGGTGGTCATCCTGACGGTGTCGGAAGCGGAACGCGATGTTCTTGATGCCGTGGCAGCCGGAGCAGTGGGCTACTTGTTGAAGTCTGCCCGACCGGAGGAGCTTCGCAACTCGCTCAAGCGCGCAGCAGTTGGAGAGCCAGTCTTCTCTCCACAGCTCGCTGCGCTGCTCATTGGCGAATACCGTCGACTCGCCGGTAGTGGCTCTGATGATGCCCTGCCGCTCACGGAGCGCGAACGCGAGGTACTGGCACACGTAGCCAGAGGACAGTCCTACCGAGTCGTTGGTGAGGAACTCTTCATCTCACCGAAAACTGTCGAGAACCACGTGCGAAATATCATGGCAAAGCTCCACCTGAGCCGCCGCCATGAACTTGTTAGGTGGGCAGTAGATCACGGCATCACATGAACCGGCGCTAGGACCTGACTCGGTCCTGGCCCCAACCAACTCCCAACCAACTCCCAGCCAACTCGCTCTGTCTTGCGCCTGACCCCCTATGGAGAGTCGCTCGCATAACAGAGCGGGGAACGGGTCGATTCTATCTGATACTAAAGCTATGATTAACTGATAGTATGTGCTTCCCAGAGTATGTGCAGAAGGAAGTTCCATGTATCGCGAGATCGTCTCCAGCTTCATCGACACCCCTGCTGCTCGGCCGCTGCTCGGCCTGCTCTACGGCCGTCGCCGCATTGGTAAGTCGACGCTGCTCGTCAACGAGGTCGAGACGCGCAACGGGTTCTACTTCGAGGCGACCCGGGTCTCTACCAGAGTGCAACTCGACCGGCTCGGCACCAAACTCGGTGATCACCTCGGAGTCGGACGCATCGCTCTCGACACCTGGGAACAGGCACTCCAGTCGCTTCTTGCTCTCGGGGCGAAGGGCCCGGTTCCCATCGTCATCGACGAGTTCGGTCACGTCCTGGAAGCCGATCGGTCAGTCGACTCCACGATCGCCGCAGCGTTCGGCCCCGGAGGCCGCCGAGGTAAGGCGAGTCAAGCACGCCTAGTCCTGTGCGGATCGGCAATCTCGGTGATGAGCGCCCTGACCGCAGGGGAAGCACCCCTGCGAGGACGCGCCGGCATGGAACTCATCATGCACTCCGACGACTACCGCGCCGCAACCGCACACCTCACCGACTCGGCTGACCTGCGATGCGCTGTGCAGGTGTACGCCGTCATCGGAGGAGTCGTCGGCTACGCCACCGACATGGTCAACTTTGACCTTCCCGATGGCGCTCGCGACGTAGACCGTTGGATCATCCAGCGAATCCTCTCGCCCGGCGCGACCATGCGAAACGAGGCGACCACGTTGCTCGCCGAAGATCCAGTCATGGCCGGAGCCGGTTCGCTGCTTCACCACAGCATCCTCGCTGCGATAGCCAACGGGTCCGTCACAGCAGGGTCGATAGCTAACCAAGTAGGCAAGACCGTCTCGAACCTCGCCCCAGCGCTGAACCGACTCGTCGACGCTGGCTTCGTCATCCGCCTAGAGGACCCGATCCGCGACCAGCGCCCCTTGTACGCCCTTGACGACCCGTTCTTACAATTCCACTTCGCCGTTCTAGAGCCAAACGGCGCATTGCTGCGGGACCGCGCCCCCGACAACGTGTGGAAGATCCGAATTCGCGCATCGTTCGACTCCCAGGTGCGAGGACCTGTATTTGAATCTCAGGCACGCACTTGGGCACGCCGCTTCGCGTCGACCACCACCATCGACCCCGACAGCCGCATTGCTCCCTCCAGCGTCACCATCGACGGCGTCGACTATCAACTCGACCTCATTGCCGCCACCGACGGACCTACCCCTTCCAAACGCAGGATCACCGCCATAGGTGAAGCGAAAGCCGGGGAGTCCCTCGGGCTCGGGCACCTGAAACGTCTGGAACGGGCCCGCACCGCATTAGGACAACGCGCCGGCGACGCAAAGCTCTTCCTTTTCGGCACCGAATTTGACCCGGCGCTGCTCACGAGCATCTCGAAGCGGTCCGATGTCGAGATCGTCGACCTCGACCGCCTCTACCACGGTGACTAAACCGCCAGCCAGACGATTGCCTTTCGTCCCGATATAGCCAGGGAGTTTCACGAAGCCGTGTGAACTATCGGTTGAGCTTTCGTTTCGTCTTGCGCCTGACCTCCTATAGGGGGTCGCTCGCAGAACAGAGCGGGGAACGGGTGCGGAGCACGAGTAACCGTGGCAACCTTGGCGGCTACGACCGGACGATCTCCCTGATGAACTGCTCGAGTTGGTCTCTGGCGTCCTCGTAGGGGAAGCGGACCTCGTTCGGGATGTCGAGGGCGTCCCAGAGGGCAGGCCAGTTCTCCTCTTCGAGCAGCGCAGGTGGCCAGGTTTGCTTTGCTCGGTGTCGGAAGGTGTCCTCACACGCCGCCTTGGTGTGCTCAAGCCCGTCACTTGTGGCGAGGTCTCGGAGCAGAAGTATGTCGTAGATGTCGTGCACTCGCGGGTTGGACTCGTCCATCGCAGGAGGCTCGGTGCAGGCGTGCAGTTTCTGGGCGATCTGGTAGTGGACACCTAGGACTGCGACATCGCCGACCGGGCCGAGCCTCACGCGGTCGAGCTCAACCGCCGGGGGAACCTGCTCAACAAGGCTGAACGAACCGGCCTCAGCGATCCCGAGCTCGAACTTGAGGGTGGTGAAGCCCTTGTTCAGGTACTTCAGCTTTATCTCGCAGCGCTGAGGCGCTGGGACGATGCCGGCACGCACGCTCTCGGTGCGTTCCCCCAAGGTGCCTGTGAACCCCTCCCAGCCGGCGGCGAGTCGCTCCCGGATCCGCTCGAACGCCTCGTTGAGGTCGAGGTCGACGAGAGCGTCGACGTCACGGGTGGCTCGAGCGTCCACGCCGAAGCGGACCTCAATCGCTGCACCGCCCTTCAAGGCCAGGTGAGGCCCGTTTCCGTTGGGTTCATCAAGGCTGTCCAGCATGGTCGCGAGAACGGTGACGCCGATCAACCGCCGCAGTCGGCGTACGAGTGCCCGCGAGTCGACCTCGTCCTCGGACCACGAGTCGATGAGCTTGTCGAGCTGCTTGACGTTCGTGGGGCGTGACTCGGTCATGTTGTGTGCTGGCGGGTGTTGCGGTCATACATCTGTACGCGCAACCGCGCTGCTGTGGTGTTGCCAATTAGTTCGCGGGCGAGAGCTCGGATGATCGCCTGCTCAATCAGGTCCCCGGGGACGTTCGCATCGATCGACTGGCGAATTGCAACAGAAGTTGAAACCGTAGGAATGCCATCAACTTCGTCGAGTTCGTCAGCCGCCAAGGAGGTCCGAGTGATGTCGTACTGGCTCCGGTCGGAGCGCCGTGGGTTGTACCCCGGGGGCACCACGAGGTGAATGCGGCTGGGGTTCACGTCGGCAAGGTCTCGTAGCGCCAGTGCGCTTGGGCCCGAGATGACACCGCGCTGTTTCGCCCAAAGTGTCGCTTCCATGTAGTCGGCGAACTCGTCGTAAGGGGCGGCCTCAATGCGGTAGACGCCCTGACATCGACGCTCAACTCGACCCTGGGCTGCCAGCCGGCGGAGGTTGTCAGAGCGGACTCCGGCTTGGCGGGCTTGGGCGACTGTGAAGAGGTTGTGCTGCTCGCCAGAGATCTCGAGGAGGCGTTCAAGGATGCCCATGTACGTAACCGTACCTGAATAGGCACGCTTTCGCATGTAATTTAATGGGAGTTATGCAGTACCGTGCCTATTTGGGCACGGTACTGCATACATAGCTCCATCCGGCTGTGGTTCAGCAAGTGAGGGTTGCAGAGTCAGCGACGGACTATCCATCTCACAACGCCGCCTCATGACGCCACACCCACAACACCACCCTGCACTCAGCAACCGGACCGCATCTCATCTAGCCCCCGTGACGTGAGGTAGACGTAAGCATCTCGCACAACATGCACGCCACAAAGACCGAAGCCCATCTGTCACCAGGTAGACACCACCCTGAGCTGGAGTGCTCGGTCAGGTGAGTCGGTGGGAAGACACGGCAGAATTTAGTGCAGGTTCGCGTATTGTGATGTACCATCTTAGCTCAGCTTCTCGTATTGCCCTGCATGGAAGGCGTTGGAATGGCGACTACATCTACACCTCAACGCAACCGTCACGGTGCGGCCGACGCCCGCCGGGCTGTGCTCGGCTCACGCGAGCGGTTCTGGCAGCCGTCCGAACTGTCGCTTCAACCCTCAACAGCACACCATCTGCTGGGCGAGCTCGCATCTGCCGGCGAGCTGCGACACATTCGTCGCGGTCTGTACTGGCGCGGAACGAAGACTCCACTCGGCATGGCGCCACCCTCCCCTGAGCAACTCGTCGCAGAGTTGGTTCCTGGGCCCGGAGTTGGCCCTAGTGGCCTGTCGGCTGCGAACGCATTGCGGCTATCGACACAGGTTCCGCGCCGCTCCGAGATCGCTGTTCCAAGGCGAGCACCCACTGACACAGGTGCCGTGAAGTTCGTGTCGCGCGCGGCTCGGTCTGGTCGACTTACATCTCAGCTGAATCCGACGGAGGTGTCCGTTCTTGAGGTGCTCGACGCGTGGTTAAATGTCGTCGAGGTCGCGCCCGGACCGGCAGTCAAGCAAATCCTGTCAGTCATGGACTCGCGCGACGTGCGGATGGATCGACTTGTTGAGGCGTCGGCGACGGAGCCCGGGCAGGGGCGGGCACGGCTCAGGGCGATCCTGACCTCGAGTCGCTGGTCCAATCTAGTGAACCAGATCCCCAGCGCAGACAGCCGTACCGAGTCGACCGCACGCTCCTTGTTGGCCATTACATGAGCCCGCTACCGCTGTGGCGTGAGGCTGGCCCCGCCCGAGTGGGACATCCGCGGATTACCTATCTACCTGGGTTTATAAACAAGTTACCCACCCCAAACACAGTGTTTTTGGAACGCGAAACCACTGTTTTTGGAACGCGAAAACCGCTTGAATAGCCGGATTGGCCGCTTGTAGCCCGGCTCGGTTCGGCCTGTAGACGGGATGGGATGTTGTCTGTTCTTGTGGGGCCAGAACAAACAAACACGCCGGGTCCGAAACAAGTTGACATTCCCAGGCCTGCCCGTTCACCACGGGCTCGCTCGATGCGACGAGTTGTTGGCCAACAATTGGCCCATACCGTCAGTTCCTTCGAGGGTCCAAGCGGGCGCCCGGTAGGATTCCGCGCGTGTCGGCAACTGCGCGACTTTGGGCCGTCGCGCTCAGACCTGCTCAGGTTGAGCAGGTCCTCGTTCATCTGATGCGACACGCGGGATCGGACGAGGTCGGGGTGTCGAATCGTATCGACGGACTGTTGCATGGTCCGAGCACCATCTCTAGCTGATGCAGTGCATTCGGAATCGTTGTAGGGCAGCGACCTTAAGCTCGGTAGAAGTCGCTCCACCGAGGCTAAGGCCCTCTCCTCGCGACGCTGCAACGAAGCAAGGCAACTGAAGAACAACCCCATCTGACAGTACGAGTACGCCAACGCTCCACGAGGTCACAGCCCGCATTCGCAATCCGATCCAGCCCGGTCCCCCGAGGACGGCCGTACGCTTGCGCGTGGTCTCTAGTGCGGCCACATCGCTTACCGCGGCCCAGCCAACTCGTCGCGTAGACCACGCCGACCGAATCGACAACCCGTCGCAATCCGCTTCAACCCGCGGACGCACTCTGACGTAGGTCAAGACCACCGCTACGACGAGCAGCCCTACGCCAACCCATGCGCCTGCAGCGCGGTTATTCACCGGCGTCCCCCCGACATCTAGCGACCCATTCAAAGATGAGACGACCAAGCCAACGGCCAATAAGGTCTCCAATGTGAGCATGGCTATTGCCTGAACTACCTGGGTACCTGATGCAGAGAAGCTCAGAGTCTCGGCCTCTAGATGAACGCCATACAAGAAGCTCTCCTGTGGTGTGAGCGTGAATGGTTGGAGCACTTCACGAAGTCCAGGTCGCCGGCGGCAACGTTCTTCCAAGGGGACTGCAGCCCCAGAGTAACGGTGGCCGTTTGGCGGTGTAGGCGGGCTCCGACCGGCAGAGGTCGAACGAGACCAAGCTGGCAAATTCGAATCTCATTGCTGGCCCTCAGATCTGGTTGATCTCAGCATCCACCACGCGGGGATGGCCCCTCCGACAAAAGCAAGGAACCCCGCCAGAAGCGAACCGAACAGGGGTAGTCCGAGAAGCAGGAGTAGCAGGCTACCGCCGAACCCAATTGGAAGCGCCAGCATGACTGCACCGACTACGGGATGGGACTCAATGAACTGCTTACGCGTCTCCACTGTGCCGAATCCAGCCATCTACTTGACCTTCCGCCCATAGGATAAGTAACCGTACGGGGTGTAGAACGCAGCCATCCTCGTGGTATCGACGATCTCCCAGGGACTGTACCCGGGCGGAGCTATCAAGTTTCCTACCCCGCCCACGATCGGGTCCGGGACTGTGGCGGTGACCTCTGTACCGGCGTCACCGACCTCGACCACCTGTTCTGAATCGCACTGGCTAGGTGCGTAGAGCCGGCTGCTACCAGGTAGGCCGTCGAGGCGACGATCAGACCTCATAGGGCTCCGTCAGTGTGTCGTTCAACCGATCCAGAACGCGCCTTTGTGATGTGGTCGGGAGCGGACGCTCACCACTGACGAACAGTGGAGTGAGCAGATCCTGCCACGCCACCCAGCGGCACACGATCTCTGACCCGTCGGTAAGCCGAATTACAAGATTGACAGATCGATCGAGTTGATCGAGGGCGGTACGCCGACGGACTACTCCGAATGACATGATCGACTGGAGTGGAATCTTCGTTTCCGAAAGCAATCCTCGGACAGTGAGTACCGAGCCTTGAACCCGAATCCCGGTTCTCAAAAGGACCACTTGCCAAAGTACCGCCACGAGAAGAAGTGTGAAGAGAAGCTCGCTACTCAGGTTGCCTTGGCTATACGCCGAGATCGGGCCAATAACGGCTACAGCTCCTAACCATTCTCGACACCATCATGATCGCACCTCGGCCCCGCTCCTTCAGCCTTTTATCGCGTGACTTCATCATTTGACGGGGTTGCTCCTGACAGCCCACCTCAGCTGTCCGTAGGCGTTACCGATAATAGACCTATCCCCATAATCACGAGCCGTACACGCCTGATGTTTGGCATTGCGCGCCTCTCCCGTTAGCCGACATTGCCGGCTGTTTTCTGGCAGTACATCTCGACGTTCTCCACAAAGGCCTGCCGGGTGCCGGCGGTCGGCTGCTGATCCTCCCGCATGAACGCCACCCACCCGTCAGGAGGAGCCACTTCGAACCGACTCCTACTAATACCATCTGAGAACCTGACCACGGTGAAGAACGGAAACTG
>CAMDAT010000036.1 GCA_945888825.1 Bifidobacterium breve
GCGCAATCAACAGCGCTGGTATCGGTTGCTCCCGAGTGGCTCAATGCCGAGGGGACAAGGTCAGCAGAGTCCCGCGCATTAAGGGAGCGTTTGGTTCGTGACGGTGTGGTCGAATCCTCCACCGTTCTGCCCAACAAGGCTGTACGAACTCGAGAGTCCCAAATCGGGATTTTGCAGCTCAACCGCCAGCCGCCAGCCGACCGACAAGTGGTAATGAGCGATCTCACGCGTCATACGCAGGAATTCACTCCCACCGGGCCAAAGGTGAGTTCTTCTCTGGTAGATCAATTTGCATACGTAGTCAGGTCGCGCCGCAGCTCTGGGTCGGGGCGGGGCCGGGGGCTGAACTCGCTGGTATCTGCGGGTTATGCCGGCGAGAGTTATTCCTCCGAAAGTTATTCTGGCGAGAGCTATTCCAGTGAGCAGCAGTTATCGGTCCCCTCAGAGCAGAGCGGCGACTGGTTAGAAGTTGTATCCCGAGAGGACTTAGAAGACAGCAGAAATAGCCTGTTGCCGGCTGACTATTTGCCCGAGGTTGCCGGTTCAAAGACTCCAACCAAATCTCGTCGGCTTCCGCCTCAAGATCCAAACCCAGCCCGTCCCCTTCCCCGTTTGGCGCAGAATCTGCTTGATCTCTCTCAGGGGTTTGAGCAGGTCATCAGTCCTCGTGCGCAGGGAAGCGTTAGCGAATCGACTGAGGACCTCATTCAGGGGCCACTTGGCGAGTTGGTCAACATTCTGAGCGCCAAAGAGTTGCGTCAGCTCTTGAGTGACCGAACTACCGAACACCCAACCGAGATCGTTTTGCTAGACACAGCGTTTGCCAATTTGGGGTCTGTCCGGCTCGAGACTGGTCTTGAGGATCGGGGGAAACGGGGCCGAGTTGCAAGACGCATGAAAGCATCCGAGGTTGCCTGTGTGCCCCTTAGCGCACAAGAGCTTCTGCCGTACGCCGAGTATCTGGGGCTTGAGTCACTTCAGCCGCTCAACCTGATGTACTTAGCCACCTACTTGTCTTCGCTCAGGGCGCAGAAAGCCATTCGCAAGATTGCTAAGGACTCAACTTCTGCCACTGCCTCCTCCATGTCTCAGGCAGCTCTGTCCAAGTTGGCAGTCCAGATCCCTAGTCAGGAACGGCAACTTGAATTAGCTGCGGCTTGGTTCGAATATGAGGAGCTTCTGTATCGCACTAAGCAGTTCCGGCGAAACCTTGAACGCTGGAAAGCCCGGATGCTTGACCCTGGCTGACTCGGTAGACATGCTGAGCCCGTGAGTAGCTGAGTTGGTTAGCAGGGGAGTCGGTTACTGCTGACGCAGGTGCGTGATGATCTGCTCGGTGCTCAGCAGGTCTGCGTATTTCTGAGACAAGTCAAACAGGGTTGCCTCATGCGGGGCAGTGGCCCGGTCGCCAACGGCGTCTTCGGCAACGATGGTGCGAAAGTTGTGACTCATCGAGTCGACAACTGAGGCTCGCACGCAACCCGAGGTCGTGCAGCCCGCCACGATCACGGTGTCTACAGCCTTGTTGATCAACCAAGCCGCCAGCTGCGTATGCAGAAACGCAGAGGGCTGAGTTTTGCGAACCACAAGCTCGCCCGCCTGCGGTGTGAGCTCGGCGACGATCTGACTCATCGGAGCATCCTCGGTGAGCTGCACCAGGGCGGGGTTCTTCAGGCAGAACACGCCAGCGTCGGAGCCGTCATCTGCGTACACAACCTTGGTATGAGCGATTGGGATTTTGCAGTGTCGAGCCACGCTCAACAAGACCTGAGTGTTGGCTACAGCATCCAAGATATTGCCGCCGCCGAAGATCTCTGGGTCAGTAAAACCGACCTGCAGGTCAACAATCAGCAGGGCCGGCCGGTCCCCAAAACCAGAGGACTGCCCAAACCCCTGTTTGCCGTAGAGCTCGCTGTCAGCCATGCGGCTGTCGGTGATCTGGCTGTCAGTCATCTGGCTGTCGGTCATTTGGGAACTCTAGCGAAGCAGAGTCACCCGCCGAGGCGTTGCCGCCGGTGCTTGGGATGGAGAGATTTGCTGCTAGCTCGTCCGCCTCGGCGGTGAGAAGAATCCCATCTACCCCGACCAAGCCTTCCGACAGGCGGCCCTTGCGACGGTCCGATGCGTACATCACAACCAAGCCAACGGCCGTGGCCACCGCAATGGCCAGTACTAGAAGGTTGAAGTCACCCTTGTTGGGCTCGAGCAGCTTGATTGACGAAATCAACAGCACTGCAATGAGTGCGGGCTTGATGTAGCGGTCGGATCCTTTAGATGAGAAGTTTGCGCCGATCATGATGGCGGGGATCGCACCAACAAGCACCGACCCAATCACTTCAACCTCGGGATTACCAAATATCGCGTGGCCGATGGCTGCTGCACCCACAAGTGGAATGGCCTGCACCAGATCAGAACCGATCATTTCTTTGGACGAGAGCAGCGGGTACAACAACAACAGCATCACAATGATGAGCGAACCCGAGCCCACTGAGGTGAGCCCCACAATCAGTCCGCCGATTGCGCCGATCAGTATGGTGGGCAGGGGGCGTACTGCAGCGCCACCCATGGGTTCGGCATTCGGTGCGATGCCGCGACGGGCCGACAGAACCATCTTGGCAATAATCGCAGCGGCGGCCACGAGCAGAACCCAGCCCAACAGGGTCTTGATGATTTTGGCTGACTCCGGGCCGCCAAACACGCTGTCGATCAGATAGGCACCGAGGAAAGCCATCGGGACGGAACCAACGCTGAGCCAGCCCACCAGACGCCAGTTCACGGTGCCACGGCGCACATGAACGCCACCACCGAATGGTTTCATGATCAAACTAGCAATCACGTCTGAACTCACCGCTGTTGCAGGGTCCATCTTGAACACCAGCACCAGCACAGGGGTCATGAGCGCGCCGCCACCCATGCCGGTTAGGCCGACGATGAATCCCACAATTGCGCCAGCAACAATCATCGCTGGGTTTAAGTCCATGCTGCCCCTGCAGTTCTTGTCATCGCTTGCGGTTGAGTCAGCGAGCGAGGTTGCCGTTCTGCGAAGAGAACATCCTACCAGCGGGCTGAAGTTTTCCGGTTGGAGAGAAGTGCAACGCGGTTGGGTGATCTCTGTCATCCTGGTCGGGTGGAGGAAGAATCTGGCGGCTTGCCGCCCGGCCTATATGAGCAACTGGTCACCGCTGGCCTCGAGGAGCAGTTGCGCGCCATCGATGATCGCTATGTCAGTCGCTCGGCGTTGCATCAGGCCGAAGCACCCAACCGGATTGCGCTCCACCTCAGTCGTCAGATTGAAAAGGCACTCGACGGTGTTCCCGAAAAGGACCGTGTGGCTGTTGGGGTTGAGGTTGTGCGTGAGTTGCTGGGTCGACTCGAACAGATTGTGGATAAGGCAGAACTAGATCCAGAGGTCCTCGTATCAGCGGGGGATGTGCTTCGTTCGGTGACAACAGCGCTCCCGGATGGCTCGCCCCGCGCAATTGATGCGCCGCTGATCCCATTGCTCGATACCACGTTGCTGACCAACGCCCCCGGTGAACCCGGGGTGGGGAATCAGGTCAAGGCTGAGATTCACTCCTCGCAGTCGATTGATGTGGTGATGGCCTTCATTCGCACTAGCGGAATTCGACCAATGATCGAGAGCCTGCGGGAGCACTGCGAACGAGGCGGCCAACTTCGGGTGCTCACCACTACTTACACCGGATCTACCGAACAGGCGGCGCTGCAACGCCTGGTTGATCTTGGCGCCGAGGTCCGAGTCTCTTATGACCTCTCTACGACGCGTCTTCATGCCAAGGCGTGGCTCTTCAACCGGCCCTCGGGGTTCTCCACTGCCTATATCGGTTCATCCAATCTGACTCATTCGGCGCAGGTAGCCGGTTTGGAATGGAATGTTCGTATTTCAGGCGCGCGCAACCCCGATGTAATCGACAAGGTCCGGGCGGTCTTCGATTCATACTGGGAGAGTTCCGACTTTGTTCCTTTCGACGCCGAAGAGTTCAGCCATCACATGGCAAAAGAGGAGACTTCGGGCCCGCTCGTCTTTCTGAGCCCGGTTGCGGTTACCCCGCTTCCCTTTCAGTCACGCTTGCTTGAGCAACTAGCGCTCGCCCGAACGCGTGGCCATCATCGAAACCTGTTGGTCTCGGCCACTGGTACGGGCAAGACCGTAATAGCGGCGCTTGATTATGCGCGTCTTCGACAGCACCTTCCCTCGGGCCGCCTCCTTTTTGTTGCGCATCGCCAAGAGATCCTCAATCAGAGCCAAGCCACTTTTCGCCATGTTCTCCGAGAACCGAACTTTGGCGAGCAATGGATTGGGGGCAAGCGACCGCAGAAATTTGATCATGTGTTTGCCTCAGTTCAGAGTCTGCGCCGGGCGGACCTTGACCTGCTTGAGCAACAGCACTTCGACATGGTCATCGTGGACGAGTTTCACCATGCTGCTGCCAAATCGTATGGGCGGCTCCTTGACCACGTTGAACCAGTTGAGCTTCTCGGCCTTACGGCAACACCGGAACGCTCCGACGGGCTCCCAGTGTTGGGATGGTTTGATGATCGGATCGCAGCTGAGCTGCGGCTTTGGGATGCCATCGACCAGCAGTACCTGACTCCGTTTGTGTACTACGGCATTCACGATGGGACTGACCTGAGCAACGTGGCTTGGCGACGAGGGTCCGGGTACGAGGTTGAAGCCCTTACGAACGTCTATACGGCCTCCGATGCGTGGGCTCAGCAAGTAATCAAGGAGTTCGCTGAGCACATTGATGACCTGTCGACGGTTCGTGCACTTGGGTTCTGTGTGGGTGTCTACCACGCTCAATTTATGGCCCGGATGTTTAACCAAGCGGGGATTGCTTCGGCGGCCGTCTGGGGTGAGACGCCCGAGCACGAGCGCCGGGAAGCTCTTGCTGCACTCGCTGACGGCCGGCTTCGCGTGCTGTTCTCTGTGGACCTTTTCAATGAGGGTGTTGACCTGCCCAGCGTCGATGCGCTGCTGATGCTGCGCCCGACGGAGAGTCCGACGCTGTTCATTCAACAGCTAGGCCGAGGACTTCGCCGTGACGTCGGGAAATCAGTGTGCACAGTGTTGGACTTTGTTGGTCAGCACCGCCAGGAGTTTCGATTTGACCGCCGGCTTGCAGCCCTCCTCGGTGGCACCAGAAAAGAACTAGAGGAGCAGGTTGCGGCAGGGTTCCCCTATTTGCCGGCCGGGTGTCAAATGCAACTCGACCAAAAATCCTCCGAGATTATTCTTAAGAGTTTCAAAACGGCACTCCCGTCGCAGTGGCGTCTGAAGGTAACGGAACTACGCAATCTGGTAACTGCAGGACATGATCCAAGGCTTGCGACATTTCTGGATCACACGGGGCTAGAACTTGAAGATGTCTATCCCGGCAAGGCCTCAGCGAAGGGCAAGTCAGGATGGTCGGACCTCTGCGTATCCGCCAAGTTGCATGTGGAGGCAGCTGGGCCTGCGGAGCAGAAACTTCGTCGCAGTCTGGGGCGCTTATTACACATCGACGATGATCTCAGACTTGGTTTCTACCGGCAGTTCCTGGCGGGTGGACAGGTGCCTGACCTCTCCCGTCTTTCCGGCAGTGAATTTCGGTGCGTCCGAATGCTGATGAGCCAGCTGATGGGCCAAGTAGACAAGGATCTGATCGCTGCACCTGGAGAACTCCAGCAGAGCGCTGATTTCCTGTGGCAGCACCCGCAAGTCCGTGCTGAAGCCTTAGAGCTTTTGGACGTGCTTGCCGGACGAGTTGACCACGTTCACCATTCAGTACCGAATTTCACGGATGTGCCGCTGCGAGTTCATGCTCGCTACACCCGACTCGAGATTCTCTCTGCATTTGCGCATGGGAACCCCAATTCGCAGCAAGTGGCGATGTGGCAGAGCGGCGTGTTTTGGTTACCAGGAGACTCGCCAGCAGAGTCGACCGATCTGTTCGCATTCACGTTGGATAAGACTGGCGGGAACTTCTCGCCAACAACTCGCTATCGCGATTATGCGCTCAGCCCGGACCTCATTCACTGGGAGAGTCAGTCCAACACCCGTGAGAGCAGCAAAACCGGGCTGCGCTACCAACATCACGCCGAAGAGGGCAGCAGCGTCATGTTGTTTGGTCGACTCCGACCCGATGACCGAGCGTTTTGGTTCCTTGGCCCGGCAACCTACGTGCGCCATCAAGGTGAGCGGCCGATGGCAATCACTTGGCGATTGCAGTTCCCCCTGCCGGGCGACCTTTTTGCCCAATTCGCCGCGGCGGTGGCCTAGCGCTGAAGTGGCATGATTCGGTGGATGAACGAGCGGTAGCTGAACGGTGCAATAACCGCAAGCGGTTGAACACCCTGCGCTAGGGGATCTGCCCGGTTGACCGAGTGCTCTGCGAGCGTCACGCTCGGAAAGCGGAAATAGAAGTCGTCTGCCACACGGCTCTTCTAGCGCAAAGAATCCAACAATCTGGAGTTGAAATGAGTTTTCTAAATCTGCAGTCACCTAGGAGCATCAAGGTCGGACGCATTCTGGGACTTGCAGCAGTTCTAGTCACAGCGGCGACGATCAGCGCCTGTGTGCCGACCCCGCCAAGCCCACCCACAACGACTGTGCCGCCCACAACAACTGTGCCGCCTGCTGTTCAGGGCTTTGGCCAACCCTTTGATGGGGTGGCCGAGTATGCGCAGTACGGTCCTAGCCAAGTCATTCGTTCCGCTCAGATCAACCAGCCGTTAGGGCAAAAAGCAGCAGACAAGCTGGCCAAGAAGCTGGGACTCAACAAGAAGGATGTGCTGACCAAGACACAGTTTGCGCAGCTCGTTAGCGGTCAGGGTATTGACGGAAATGCGAAGGATGCGGCAATTATCGATTCAAGCGTCCGAATCCTCACCAACACAACCGGAAACCCGCTCTATCCCGTGGCACCGGGCAAGCAGCCGATTGTCTTGGCTAGCTACGGCCTCACCGTCAACACCGATGGCATGCTGGAAAGCCCTGCAAATGCAACTGCTCCACCTCGTGAGATCAATCAGCTTCTTCTTCCTGGTGGATATATCAACACCTGGTGCCTCGATAACGGAGCAGCAAAATCTCTGGAAATGCTCTACCAATCGGCGTACACGCCAGAGATTCCGTTCGCAACTGAATCGCAGCAGATTACTGACTTCGCACAGCTAGCAACCTTTCAACAGGGTGAGCGCACTTCCGTGGCGGGGATGTCCGTGGTCCCGTCGCTGTTTGTCATCAACTTCTCTCTGATTTACATGTTGAATCCCAAGCTTGCCGCCAAGATGCCGGCGTACTGGGCCCCGATCCCTACCCCTGTGGCACAGGCACTTGCAGCCACCGGAACAACCACCGGTCAGGTGCCGTACAGCGAGTACGAGTCGTACTTCAACACTGCGGGCTAACGCTCCGGCCTGACGGACCCAAAATGTCACATCTTCACCCTGTCTGACTCATAGGGGTGTAGGGCGAGTTCAGCCCTGCAGCAACTTTGAGGAGACACGGTGACGACATCAGCACAACACACAGCAGGCCCTTCAGCCGGGCCGGTTTTGGCACTTGAGCATGCATCGCTCGGTGCTCCAATCACCCGAGCTGGGGTCACCTTGTTCCCGGTGTACTTGTTCCAACCGCTCTCGGCTCCGGTGGTCACAGGCAGTCCAGACTCCATTGCAGTCAAAGAAGCAGAGTCTGAGTCGGTGCCCACACTTTCGGTCACCAGCAAGATCGATCAGGTGTTTCTGCTGGTCGAAGGCGAGACCGTGGCCGGTGGTCTACAAACCCGATCACTGAACGTGAGCGTGCTGGTTCCACCACGAGCCAGCCTGGACATTCCCGTCTCTTGCATTGAGGCGGGCCGCTGGGGAGGGTCTCGTAGCTTCACTGGATCCGCTGGCCATGTGAGCCGGCGAGTGCGGCGGGCTAAATCGGCCGGAGTTGAACAGAGCCTGCGCCACACTGGCCGAAAGACCTCGAACCAGGGGGCGGTATGGGATTCAGTGGATTATGAACTCACCCGGCTCTCGATGGACGCTCCAACCAGAAACTATGCAGACCTAGAGGTGATCTTCGGTGAAGGCAGTGAGACTGCACCACAGGAGCATCGCCGCCTAGCCGATGCAGCCACCGAACTGATTGAGCTCGGTCCGCTGCCAGGGCAGTGCGGGGTAGTGGTCACTCACGGGTCACGGGTGGTTGCAGCAGAAATACTGGCAACCCCCGAACTGCTCGCCGCTCAATGGGCGGCAATGGTGCGAGCACACCTGCTCGATGCACCAGCAGAGTTGCACGGTCGGCCCTCGGCTAGTCGTGCACTTCGATTCATCCTCCGGCTAGCAACATCCAAGGCCACTCAGGCCCAAGGTGTTGGCCTGGGAACCGAACGCCATATTCGCACCTCTCGCCTGGTGGGGCAGGTGCTGACCTGGGAAGACACAATGATTCATGCCAGCGCATTTGCCCTAGCCGCCTAATGAACAAGGTTCACCCGCACCAAAGATGAAAGAATGAACCTGGGAAAAGGGATAGGGAGAACAATTGAAGAACAGCTCTGACTACATCGATAGTCCTACGCCTTGCGTACTGACCGACCGGGCAACTGGGGTGGTGGTCTGCTCGGCAGCCGGGGATGCGCTCGGCGCCGGCTACGAATTCGGGCCAGCCTTTGGCGAAGAAATTCCCGTCTTGATGAATGGCGGGGGAAGTTTCGGGTGGGCACCAGGCGAGTGGACCGACGACACCCAACTAGCGCTCGTGATTCTGCAAGCGCTCTTTGAGGGCGACCCTCTCCCCGATGGGTATGACCCAGACGGATACTTGATAGCAAGTATTGAGCAAGGGTTCCGAGACTGGTTCAAGAGCGGCCCGGCCGACGTTGGAATCCAAACCAGTGCTGTGCTCTCGGGCGTGCATCCTCTGGCAGAAAGGGCTGTGTCGTACTGCAAGAACATATATCCCGTGCCAGCCGGTAACGGGAGCCTGATGAGAACCGGGCCGGTCGCACTTGCTTACCCAGAAAACCCAGAGGCGATTGCCGCATTAGCAAAGAGTGTCTCTGAGTTGACGCACGCCGCAGCGGACTGTGTGGACGCATGTGTGTTGTGGTCAGTCGCGATCGACCACACGCTGCACAACGCCCCCGGCTCGGCAACCCCGTGGGACTGGGCAGAGCCGCTACTTGATGCCGTCGAGTATCTACCCACGGCAGAGCGTCAACAGCGCTGGGTTCAACTGATTGAAGAAGCAACAACGGCTAGCCCAAGGGACTTCACCAATAACGGCTGGGTCGTCCACGCCTTTCAAGCAGCGCTTGCTGCAATCTGTTCAACTCCCGTGCCAGATGGGCCATGTCAGGGAATGCACATGCAGCTCGTACTCGAGAAGGTGGTTCGAGCGGGTGGCGACACCGACACTGTGGCCGCAATTGCCGGGGCACTCCTCGGGGCACGATGGGGAGTAACCGCTCTGCCATTCCAATGGCGGCGCAAGCTGCACGGCCACCGCACCTACCACGAAGAAGTTCGCCATTGCGCCGACCTAGAGCGCCTAGCTAGGGGTGTGTACATGAGCGGCGACCCCACAAACCCGTGGCCCGATCGCGAAACCTGGGTGCCGTACTACAAACGGACTTTTGGCGACCAGCCGTATCGCCTCGAAATTTCTGGAATTGAGTTCGGCAACGTTGGAGCCTTGGCGGGTGCGCTGGCCGATGGGGCAGACGCGGTGGTCTCGTTGTGCCGCATGGGAACAGATGAAGTTCCCTTAGGCGTGGAGCACCATGTGCTGGGCTTTATCGACTCGAACGAAGCCGATAACCCCAACCTTCCGTTGTTACTCAAGGAACTTGTTGACGGACTTGATCAGTACCTGCTCGAAGACCGCAAGGTGTTTGTGCACTGTGTGGCTGCAGCAAACCGGACCCCAACTGCGGCCGCCTCTTGGATGGTGCACCTGCAAGAACTCAAGGCAAAAGATGCGCTTGTTTCTGCAGGCGAGCAACTCGGCACCTGGCAGAACGGACCCAAAGCCTTTCAAGCAGCAGCAGTCATGGCGCTTGAGCAGTACGAACTGGGCGAAGGAGGCTCGATATGAGCTTCTATGAGCCCAGCTTGATGCAGCGTCGGGTCAACACCCCGGCGCTCTGCCCGAACTGTGCGAAGGAGCAGATCCGGCCAATCCTGTGGGGGTATCCATCGCATGAGTTCGCAGAGAATGAAACTGAAATTTACATTGGTGGCTGTTCTCTTGGGGCAGGTAGTTACGGCTGTCTGGCCTGCGACTGGCAAGGCCAATTGAGCGAGGTCACATCCGACGGAGTGGTGCGCAACCTTGCAGATTTTCTGCGGCTGATTGAGGTCAAAACTATTGCTGCGCTCAACAAGCAACTCGTTCAGCATCTGAGTCCGCTGAGCGGGTATGTGATTCACGCTTGGTGGGACCCACGCACCGAGGATGGGACCGAGGCCGAGACCGAGGATGAGGTCGAGACCCCTGAGGAGTTCATGGAGTATTACGCGATTGAACTGATTATTGGAGAAGGCTGGTGCGATTTGGAGTTCCCGTTCCCCATCCAAGAATTTTGGCCTGCCCTAGCCAGAACGAAGGCAGCAGAACTCGCTCGCCTAGCAGGCTCAGGCCGGCAGGTCTGAAGCGCTCACCACGGAGCCCCCGCCGAGCAGCTTGGCGCCATAGAGGGCACGGTCGGCCTCAAGGATCCCCAACTCCGACAGGGTGCCCACGTGAAGCCCCGCAGAGGCATTCACCGACATGCCATCAACGTTGATCGCCGAGATGGCCTTGACGAGCCGCTCTGCAACTTCGGCGAGTTTCTCGGTTTCGGTGCCCGGGCAGGCCACTAAAAACTCATCGCCACCCCAGCGACACACAATGTCGCTAGGCCGGGTTTCGTCGCGAAGCGCTTGGGCAATCTCTTGCAAGAGTTGGTCTCCTACTAGGTGCCCCATTTGATCGTTCACGGCTTTGAAGTCGTCTAGGTCAATCAAGATGAGACCCACGCTGGGAAGTGTCACTCCGCTTGGTTGGTTCGAACCGGACCAGCGATCAAACCCCCGTCGATTGAGAAGTTGAGTCAGGGGATCCTGAGACGCGGCCTGAGCCTCTAGATCAAGTTTTTGAATCGCCCGAGCAAGATTTGTTTCCAGCGAAATCACGCGATCTAGCGTTACGACATTCGATGCTGCTAAAGCAGCTTCGGCAGGCAAGGGCGACTCAGAAGTGGATTGCGAAATCTGGCTCCGAACCTGTTTGACGACTCCTTCTGGGAGTTCAGACTCCATACGCTGAAGGTAGAAGCCGGTCACTTCAGCCGCTTTGATTCGATCAAATCCCCAGGCTGCAGCGAACTCTCGCCCCGGTTCCAGAGAGGATTCCCGAGGGTCGAACGTGACCAGATCCTCTGCAGTCAAGTACGCGCCGAAGTCAGGGCCTAGCACCGTCACGGCCCAACTCATGCTCAACTGCCCACCTCGTTCAAGGTCGACGTGGTGCACTCCATCTGCCTTGGGCGCTTCGCCTGAATACCCGACAATCACGGTGGCACCCGCTTGAGCCAGACGTTCGTATCGCTCTGAGAGTGCAGAGTAATAGCTCTCCTGCTGAACCAAGGTGAGCATCAGCACCCCTGCAGGTGCAGCTGTTGCGATGGCTTCAAGAGCAGCGCTGACATGACCCAACGAGCGCTTGGGGTGAACCTGCATCTCGTCAAATAGTGGATTCCGGGTCATGGTCAGAAGGTGCCTATCAGTTCAGTCCTAGACCATAGCAAGCTGCTCACGCCCTTGTGTCTAGAACGTTTACCCACGCAACATCTAGTTTGATGTAGTGAAGAGCTTTCAGGCAATTGCCACAGATCTTGATGGAACTCTGCTTCGATCCGATGGCACAGTATCGACTCGAACCCGTGCGGCAGTGATGGCTGCAGAGGATTCTGGGCTGCGCTTCGTTATTGCCACGGGACGTCCACCAAGATGGATTGCGCCAATTGTTGAACAACTTGGTGATCGTGGCTTGGTGATCTGTGCCAACGGCGCAGCGGTCTATGACCCTGCAGAGCATCGGCTTGTTTCGTGTATCGAACTCAAAGCCGAAGTTGTTCTTTCCCTAGTCGACGAGATCCTGGATGCATTCCCTGATGCGCTGCTGGGATGTGAACAGGGGTTTGAATTCTCTCTTGACGAGTCCTTCAAGCAGAAGAACCAGGGCCTTGTTGGAAGTTGGAAGTTAGAAGGCCTACGACTTGGGCCCATCAGGTCGTTTCTGGATCGAGATGTTCTCAAGCTGATTGTGCGGCTGCCGAGCCCCGCAGCACCGGGAACTGCGGATGCACTGCAGGCTGTGGTGGGGGATCGAGCACTGGTGACGCACTCGATTGATGAGTCCTTTCTTGAGCTCTCACATCCGTCTGTTCATAAAGCGGCTGCCATCGAGCGGTTGCTGTCGGAGTCAGGGATTGACGCTAGTCAGGTGGTTGCCTTCGGGGATATGCCAAACGACCTGGAGATGATTCGCTGGGCGGGACATGGTGTGGCGGTGGCGAATGCCGACCCGCTGTTGAAAGCTGCTGCGGACGAGGTCACTGCATCCAACGATGAAGACGGAGTTGCAGTGGTTATCGAACGCCTCTTGGGCTGAGGTCGCGGAGTTCTCCAGTGACTGAGCTGCTGCACCCCGGTCAGTAACTGCCTAGGCCAGGGCCTCGATAGGTTGGCGAGTAGCCCCGGCGAGTTCTAAGTTCAACCCATGCCCCAGGAGCAATGCGACGTTGTGGTGGTCGGTGCCGGCTTAGCTGGTTTGACTGCTGCAAGGACGCTGACTGACGCTGGGCGTTCGGTTCTGCTGCTTGAAGCCTCTGACGGCGTGGGCGGTCGGGTGCGTACTGATCAGATCGATGGATTCCATGTGGATCGGGGCTTTCAGGTTTTGCTCACCGCCTATCCCGAACTTGAACGGCAACTTGATCTTGATGCCCTCGATCTTCGCGAGTTTGACCCCGGAGCGCTGCTCTGGTTTGGCGAGCGCCTGCGCCGGGTGGGTGATCCGCTGCGCCAACCATCTGCGTTGTTGGACTCTGCTATTGCCCCAGTGGGAACCTTGGCTGACAAATTGCGGCTCGGGCGGCTGCTACTCCGATTAAAGAGAGCCAACCCTGCGGACCTTGTGAGAGGTGAGGACATCACCACGATGCAGGCCCTCCAGGAAGAGGGGTTGAGCCCCAAGATAATTGATCGCTTTTTTAAGCCGTTGGTAGGTGGCATCCAACTTGATGCCGACCTGACGGCAAGCCGGCGCATGTTTGATCTGGTGTTGCATTGTTTGGCCATTGGATCCTCTGCCGTTCCGGCCGCCGGGATGGGAGCCATTCCACAGCAAATAGCGGACGCGCTCCCCGCAGGCCTGCTGCGGCTTCACACTGCGGTGTCGGAAGTGCGGGCAGGGCAGGTCACCACCGGGGACGGTCAGATCTTTGCCGCAGATCATGTAGTCATCGCAACTGAAGGTCCAGCCGCTGCAACCCTGTTGGGGCTAGCCCCGGTGGTATCTCGCCCCGTGGCCTGCGTGTGGTTTGCAGCCGATGAACCACCGTTTGCTCGCCCGCTGATTGCTCTAGATAGTTGCCGCAGTGGCCCTGCGCTGAATCTGGCAGTCATGACCAATGTTGCACCCGAATATGCATCAGATGGCCGAACATTGATTGCCGCCGCCTGCCCTCCGCTCGGCGTAACGGGCAACCCCGAAGTCGACCCAAACGATCTGCTGCAAGCAGTCCGCACTCAGATGAACCTGTGGTTTGGTGCGCAGAGTAAGCAGTGGACTCATGTTCATACCAACGTGATCAAGCACGCTCAACCGAACAGCAGTCCGCCCTTTGCGCCCAAGCGACGCGTGGCGCTTGGTGACGGTCTCTTTGTGTGTGGGGATCACCGAGACACGCCCTCAATTCAAGGGGCGTTGTTCTCTGGCAGGCGAGTAGCCGAGATGATTCTGACCGAGTCCGCTCAGAGCAACTGAGTTACGAGAACAGGGCTCCACTAAAGACCTGCCAGGCCAGAAGGCTCTTGGCGATCAAACTCAAAATGATGAATGCGTACTCGCCAAACCGGTAGTTCATAAAGCGTCCGCGGTTTCGATATTGCAACAGTTGGTTGATGGCAAAGCAGTTAAACAAAATAAACAGTGAGATAAAGATGGCAAAGACAAATCCGGGCACCCCCGAGTACTTCTGCTGAGCACCAACAATGGCCAAGGTGATTGCAATCCACGGGACGATTCCGGCTATGCAACCGAAGATAAACGGCCACCAGTCAACCGAGCTTCGATCTGGGTTGATGCGTTCCATGAGCAGGCCAAACAAGATCATCGCGGCATTCACACCGAAGATTGCGACGAGCGCATAGATGTCGTTGATGCCGGTCAGCAGGCAGATCAACACGATCATCACGGAGGAACTGATTGAGTACTCAACCCAGCGAGCAGTGTTACGCCCTTGATCAAGTTGGCGCTCGTACCAGCCATTGATCTTTGGCGTGGCCATCAGTAAATGATCTGCCGCCGCAAGAACCAAGAAAAACGCTATCGCCCATCCAAAGCGAACCGAAAACATCGTAAAGGTTTCGCCAGTACCGGGAGTTCCTGGGGGACCATTCTGATAGGTGGCAACTACAGGAATAGAGAAGTCATTTGAAAGGAGCAGAATCGCAATGACCTGCACCAAGAAGATCAGCCCGACAACGATGTTCCCGATGCGAAGTTTGCGAACCGAGACTTCATTCGCGGCTTTGTCGCCTTTTGCGACAGTGCCGGTGGTTGCAGCGGAGCTTGCTTGGGGATTCATGCGCCATGTCTAGTCCACTCCACCCAGACTCAAGGGCATCAGCCGCAGATAGAAGGGCCTTATAAAATCAGCACTGTGGATGCATCTACAATCTATCTATGACCAGAATCGCAGCGAATCGTGGCTGAACCCTTTGTGACCTACGCGGCCGGCGAACCGTTTCCAGGAAAAATCGGTCGCACTGCAGAAACTTCAACCCCGGCCTGGCCAGGACGTCCGCAACCGCCCGCTGGTGCGCCCAACGTTGTGATGATCGTGTTGGACGACGTTGGGTACGGTCAACTCTCTGCATTCGGTGGTCTCTGTGAGACTCCGAATCTGGATCGACTCGCAGCGAACGGGTTGCGCTACTCCAACTTTCAAACCACAGCGCTGTGCTCGCCGACTCGCGGATGCCTGCTGACGGGCCGCAACCATCACAGCTTGGGGCTCGGCGCGATTACCGAACTCTCTATGGGCTATCCGGGCCTCAACGGCACGATGGGCTTTGAGCACGGGTTTATCTCTGAGGTTCTTGTGGAACAGGGATACAACACCTTCGCTGTGGGCAAGTGGCACCTGACTCCCTCTCAAGAAACGACTCCAGCCGGGCCATTCAATCGCTGGCCGATAGCTCGTGGGTTTGAGGGTTTCTACGGATTCCTCGGTGGTGATACTGATCAGTTCCACCCCGACCTGGTTCACGACAACCACTACGTGCCTCAGCCTTCAACCCCAGCCGAGGGGTACCAC
>CAMDAT010000037.1 GCA_945888825.1 Bifidobacterium breve
GGTGGTGTGGTTGAAGCGAGCCAGCATCTGAGCAAACTCAGTCCCAGTTTCCTCAAGGAATCTCTCAACCTGATCAACGTTGTACCCTCCGCGCTTCTCGTCGAAGGTTACTTTTTCAAAGGTTTCCGGAGTCAGATCCATACCCAATAGATTAGCCCGCCAATCGCTTGGGGTTTGGTAATGCACATTGCCAACGCCTGTTCGGGGCAGTGCTTGCTGCTGAGATGGCCTGCTAGGGGCAAAGGATCCTTTGCAGGACCGTGATCCCAACTAGGACAATCAGCGGGGATAGGTCAAGTGCCGCCGCACCCAGACGGACTGGAGGGATGACCCTGCGCAGAGGGCCCATAATCCATTCGGTCGAAGTGATGACCAGATTCTGGATCTGATCTATGACCCCACCAGTTGGAGGAAACCAACTCAAGATCACCCGAGCAAAGATCAGAATCATAAACAGTTGAAGGGCAATGCAAATCAAACCCACTAGACGCCGGACCTCACAAAACTATCTCCCACAAGTCCGCTTTCACTGCTTCGCTCTCACAATACGGAACCTAGTCTCTAGATTCGATTTGGCTTGGTCAGCTACGTTCAACGGTCGCCGGAACCAAGGTCGCCGTCTCGCATGCGACGGCGCTCGTCATCGGATACCTCTGCACCATGTGGGGTCAGCAAGAAGATTTGGTCCGAGACTCGTTCCATATCGCCTTCTAGGCCGTAACACAGCCCACTAGCAAAATCGATGAGCCGACGAGAGAGTTCCTTGTCTACGCCCTGCAGGTTCATAATCACTGGCTGATCACGCTTGAAGGTGTCAGCAACCTGCTGCACATCGTTGAACCCGGTGGGTGAGACAATCTGCGGCTTGGCCGAGCTTGGCAACGGCCGAACAACTCCGCGGTTCGAAGAGGGGTCAGCAGAGGTCGACGTGATCACTCGCACTCCCCCGTCGCCCTCTTCCCAATCTTCCTTGGTCCGTGGCTGATTTGGGACCGCCCGAACAGCACCACGTCCTTGCGAGGAGGAGCGAGCCGGCTGACGCTCTGGCTCAACAAAGTCATCCTCTTCGTACTCTGCGTCCTCGTACTCATCCTCGGACCCAGGATCGCCGTACTCATCCTCGTAATAGGGATCATTCCCAAGTCCGAGCCAAGTCTTGGTATTTTTCATCCAGTTCGACATCGTCATTCTCCTCGTCAGCGAGTCTAGTTGTGGGTGAGTGGTTCAGTGCTTGAGTGCTTCAGTGGTTCAGTGCTTGAGTGGTTCAGTGCTTGAGTGGTTGATCAGGTCATCCAGCAGAGTCAGGGTTCTGACTCATCCGTGGGCCAAGTAGCGAAGATCCTACTCTGACCATGGTCGAACCTTCAGAAACTGCAACTTCTAAATCATTGCTCATGCCCATTGAGCGTTCGGGCAAGGCCAACTCGTCAGCCAAGGCCGACAAGCTGCGGAACCCGGATCGCGATTCCTCGGGCGGGCCCGGCACACCCACACCCATCAAACCTCGCACATCAAGACCCATATCCAAGCAGTTCCTCACCAGCTCAGCCGCCTGGGATGGTGCGACCCCCGATCGACCAGAGATGCCCGCTAGGTCGAGTTGAACCAGCACCTGAGCACCGGGCGCTCGAGAAGCAATTTCCCGAGCTAGTGACAGCCGATCCACGCTCTGCCAGAGTGACACAATGCCAGCCAAGCTGCGCACCTTGTTTGACTGCAGCCCCCCAATAAAGTGCCACCTCGGGCTACTTACCGAGCCGCTCGCTGCCACCCCCAGCGCAGCTGCTCCCGCCAGTAACTCCTGCGCATAGTTCTCGCCAAGGTCAGTAAACCCTGCTGCGAATGCTGCCGCTTTCACATTGATCTCGTGACCCTTACTGACACAGAGAATCTTGACATCGCGATCAGTGCAGTTTGCGATACGGACCTGGATCTGGGCAGCCCGAGCGGTTACCTGCCTGACCAGCTCATCATGATCCTGCTCGGGCGAAGTCACCATTGAACATCGGTCGTCTCGAGTGTGCTGTTCGCTGTCATCCAGATTGCCGAGGTTTGCCGCCCCGAATCTTGGCGCGCTCGCCAAGAGAAGAATCCTGGGTCTGTTGCCGTGCACGGAATGCTGTGCGATCCCTGGTACACAGCTGGCGTTTCACTCAGCGCAGCGCGCACTGCTGCACGTAAATCCAGCGCAGGCGCTCCAGAGTCTGTGCTGCCACGCAGGGACTCGCCGTAGCGATCGACCAACGCCGCCAACTCAATCTCTCCGAACTCGTAGGCCGCCGGAGATATGCACGGTCCAAGTTCCCAGACCACGCGCTGTGCTCCCAGACTGACCAGCGCCTCAACTGTGGATTGCAAAATTCCTGCAGCAACCCCGCGCCACCCTGCATGGGCTGCCCCCACTGCAACTACGCAGTTCTCTTCACTGCGAGTCGATGTTTCTTGTTCAGAAAATCCAACAAAAAGAACTCCGGCACAATCAGCGGTTTGTACGCAGAGCACGGCGTCCGAAACCGCCGTCACCGCAGCATCAGCTTCTGCACCGGCAAACTCCCCCGGCTGCTCCACCACAACAACACGCCCACCATGAACTTGTCTCAGCCAAGTCCAAGGCGCCGGAGCAATACTGCTCCTACGCTGATGAAGAGAATCTGCTGCACCAAGTTGGTCCTGTTCAGATTGGGCCAAAGCAGATTCCGACAGAGCAGATTGGGCGGGCACGAGCTGAGGTTGCGCCAGTGCGGGAACAGCAAAGTCGCCGTCAGCGGCAGAGGTAAAGATTGAATGAGCCCGGAGGCATACCTTCTGGCTCGGATTCTTGGATCCGTCCATGGTTACTACTTCAAGAATGAGGGAACGTCGAAGTCGTCATCGCCATCAAAGAGCGAATCGTCTTCTGAGTCATCGCCGAACACGTCTGCAATGACAGCGCCGCGGGAGTCCGAGGATCCCCCAGCCGAGGAGGAGGAAGATTCAGGCTTGCGGCCGCTCTTACTCTCGTCCCAGCGTTCAAAACCAGCAGCTACCACTGTGATGCGAACCTCATCGCCCATTTCGTCATCTATCACCGCACCAAAGATGATGTTGGCCTCAGGGTGTGCAACCTCGTGAATCACCGAGGCTGCCTCGTTGACTTCGAACAGCGTCAGATCGGATCCGCCCGAAATGTTCAGCAGAATCCCTCGAGCACCATCAATGGCAGCTTCGAGCAGCGGGGAGGAGATTGCCTGCCGGGCTGCTTGCAGTGCACGTCCCTCGCCGGTTGAGTAGCCAACTCCCATCAGTGCGCTTCCAGCATCACTCATGATCATTCTGACGTCGGCAAAGTCAGTGTTAATCAATCCCGGAGTCGTGATGAGGTCGGTAATTCCCTGCACACCCTGCAGAAGGACCTCATCTGCCATCTTGAAGGCATTGAGCACCGAGGTTTTCTCGTTTGCCACGGTCAGCAAACGATCATTCGGAATGACAATCTGCGTATCGACTTTTTCTTTCAGCAGGCTGATGCCTTGATCAGCTTGAACAGAGCGACGTCGACCCTCGAAGATGAATGGCCGGGTGACTACCGCAATGGTCAGCGCACCTTGGGTCTTCGAGATCTCAGCCACCACGGGAGCAGCCCCGGTGCCAGTACCGCCGCCTTCGCCAGCAGTCACAAAAACCATGTCGGCACCGCGTAGAACTTCTTCGATCTCGGAGCGATGGTCCTCGGCTGCTTGCCTGCCAACCTCTGGGTCCGATCCTGCTCCCAGACCTCGAGTTAGCTCGCGGCCGATATCTAGCTTGATGTCAGCATCGCTCATCAACAGCGCCTGAGCATCTGTATTGATTGCGATGAACTCCACGCCCTTCAATCCAGCATCGATCATCCGGTTGACGGCATTGCAGCCACCACCACCTATGCCCACGACCTTGATGACTGCGAGATAGTTCTGCGGGTTGTGGGCCATGATCGAGGCTCCTCCAGGTACAAGGGAACGGTCCCTTGGTAGACATTGATGACGATTGATATAACCAATTCCAAATTACGGACAACTAGAAGCTAGACGAGAATGAACTTCGTTCTCCCCTTTAGAGACTCTCAACCTCTAGTTCAGCGCTACTGAAGCTGAACCAGCGGCCACAAGGCAGCTTAGCCAGTGGCCCCTCGGCCACGGTCTGAACCTCCTGCGGAGGTTGAGGTTACGGCCAAATCAGTGCGCGGATCAACGGGCTTCAATTATTTTAATTCTCGCTGTCGCCAACGGAGGCCGAACTCGAGCCTGATTGATTAGCCGACTGTGCGCCTGCCGAGGAGCCCTTCGTGCCAGTTGAGGAACTCTGTGCGCCTTCCGAGGAACTCTGTGCGCCTGCCGAAGAACTCTGTGCGCCTGCCGAAGAGCTCGATCCGCTTTTCCCTTTCGAGGAACTTGCTGGCGAGATTCCCGCACACCCCGGCCCGCGACTCACAGCTGCACGAGTGGGCTCGCGAACATCAAGGGTTTTCATGCATTCGCGTACCACTTGGTTGAGGACTGACTCCACGGCTAACAATTTCGCCGCCACGTCCTCGGGGGGACCAAATAGGACCTCTGTTCCGTCCGTAAGTTCCAGGCTCAGTGCCCCTACCCGAGACAGCCGTGCACTGCCGATCTCAGATCGCAGCGATTCATCCATTGCCTCGAGCACTCCGATGGCCTGTGACACCTCGCTGCTCACAGAAGTTCCGATCAATCCCTCATCTGATTGGCTCGAAGTCGTCCCGGGTGGAGTTCCCTGCGCTAGTTGCATCGAGCCATCGAGTTCAAGCAGAAGCTGCCCCGCCCCAACCTTTTCTTCCCTCTGCAAAATACGACCAGTTGAAGAAACCAGTACCAAGTCCTGACCCGCGCGCACTACGGCTGCGGGTTGTTGCTCAGTAATTTTGAACGACAGGGTGTGGGGCCACTTGCGTTCAACATGCGCAGACGCAACCCATGGCATGTTCATGAGCGCAGAGCGTGCAGCGGATAGGTCCACTGCAACAAGATGGTCGCCTATCGCAATCCCGCTGCTCGACACCAATGTGGCCTCTTCAAGCCGGCTCTGTCCCGTCACCGCGATTTTCTGCACAGCAAAGACTGGCGAGAGAGCAAGGCCCACCGCTGCGGCTACTAGCAACACAACAGCAACAAGAGCTATCTGCATGCGATGGCGCCTGCGGCGAGCTACAAGTTGCACCGTTCGTCGACGATCAACGATCCGCGGCTCGACCTGACTTGCAACAACCTTGGCAGATGAACGCACTGGGGTTGAGGTGCTCATAAGGCCTGCTCAGAGGAGTCATCATCTAGCGAGGGAGTCGTTGTATTGGGCCAACGCACGCGGCTGCGTTGTTCATCAGTAAAGCCGAGCAAGACTGTTTCGGCCCGAAGTTGCACACCGCTGTGGTTGCCAACCTGTGCGACTACTTGTGCCATGACTTCTAGGACATCATCGGCGGAACCAGCAGAGTCAGTCTGAATAAAATTCGAATGTTTTGTCGAGACTTCAGCCGTACCAACTCGCAGCCCGCGACACTTCGCCGCCTCAATAAGCCGTCCGGCGGAATCCCCGGGGGGATTCCTAAAGACTGAACCGGCGTTATGTCCACCCGGTTGGTGCTCGCGCCGCCAACTGACAATCTCTGCGAGTCTCTGCTCGCCAAGGAGTCGATCCCCGCTAGCTAAGTGGAGTTCTGCGTGCAGCACGATCTGCGTTGAGGTGATAGTGCTGTGTCGATACCCCAACTCAAGTGCTGCTGTTGTCACCCACCTATTTTCACCCGTCTCAAGGTCTAGAACGTGGACCCCTGTGAGCGAAGCAGCCATGTCTGCACCGTGGCCGCCTGCGTTCATTCGGACGGCTCCACCAATCGAGCCGGGAACGCCCACGGCCCACTCAAACCCCGTCAGGGCAGCAGCCACCGATTTGCGAGCCACGACGGGCAGACTTGCCATTGCTCCAGCTCGGAGAATGTTCGAGCCCTGCTGATCTGATCCGCCCCTTTTGGACTGCGGCGATTCTTGTGACCCCGGAGCTTGGGAATCCAGAATCTCGATCTCGGCAAATCCCTCCCCAAGTTGAAGCACTAATCCAGGCAGGCCGGCATCTGCTACCAACAAATTCGAGCCCCGGCCAATGACATGAACCGACAACTCGGGCTGCGAAGCTTCTCCAACAAAGGCTCCAGCCTGTGCGAGTGCCTCAGCAATCCTGTTGAGTTCGGATTCATCTTGGACAACCACGAATCGGGCAGCTGACCCACCTACCCGATAGGTACACAGCGCACCTAGAGGCTCACCTACGCGTAAGCGGTCACCCAAGAACGCCAACGCAGTATCAAACGGGTGCGCGGAATCTGCAGGCCTATGAGGAGTGGTCATGGTTCTGGCCTGGCCAGTAGAAGCGGTAGCAGCAGATCAGCAAGCGTTGTAACGCTGCCTGCGCCGATACTCAAACACAAGTCGCCAGCGGAAAGCTCAACACCCAAATACGTGGCAGCTTCAGAGAGGTCAGAGCACCAGACCACCTGAGCCTCGGGGTGGGCTTCTCTGATGGCATCGAATAGCAACCTGCCCGTTACCCCTTCTCGGGGTTCTTCTCCTGCAGCGTAAATATCTGTCAGCACCAACAAATCAGCCTGCGTAAAGGCATCGGCGAACTCTTGCCAGAGCGCCTGGGTACGCGAGTAGCGATGCGGTTGAAAGACTGCAACCACGCGGTTCCAGTCTCCGCTTCGACCAGCAGCTAACGCAGCGCGCACCTCTGTGGGCAGGTGTGCATAGTCATCAACGAACTGCACTCCTGCCGCTGTACCTCGCTGTTCAAATCTTCGAGAGACTCCGGTGTAGCCGCGCAGGCCCTCTACTGCTGCATCAATCGGGTAGCCAAGTTCGCCGACGAGCGCTAGAGCACCTGCTGCATTCGTTGCGTTATGAAGCCCCGGAACACCCAGACGGACATCAACGAACCGCTCGGACTCGGGAAGACTCAGGCTAAAGCTGCAACTCTGAGAACCCAACTGCAGGTTCGTCATGCGGTAGGTGGCCTCGGGTGAGGTTCCGTAACTGACTGCGCCACAGGAGGCTCCGAGTTTGGCAGCCTCGGGGTCATCAGCGCAGACCACTCGTGGGCCGTTTGTCTGGGTCAAGAATCTTTTGAACCCATCGAGCAGTTCCTCCCAGCCTCCCCAGAATTCAAGGTGGTCAGGCTCGATATTTGTGATCAGTGCCGCCGCCCTCGGACCGGCCAAAAAGCTTCCGTCACTCTCATCAGCCTCCAGCACAAAATGCTGACCTTGACGATAGGCCGCAGCCGCCCCGAGAGAGGTCACTTCTGCCCCGATCAAAAAACTCGGATCGGCATCCGCCCCAAGAAGCGCCACTGCCAGCATCGAAGATGTCGTGGTCTTACCATGGGTTCCCGAAACCGAAATGAACGGCTGTGTCTGCGCTAACGCAGGCAGAAAATCGCTGCGTCGAAGGATGGGTATTCCAAGGCGCTGCGCTTCGAGGAGCTCAACGTTGTCAGCATCCACGGCAGTCGAAACCACCAAGAATTCGCTCTGCAGAACATGCGCAGCATCATGGCCGATCCAGGTTCGAACACCTAGATCGCTGAGCCGTTGGAGTGCCTCGCTTTGCACCTGATCCGACCCGCTTACCTGATGGCCTTGTTGGACCAGAATGGTAGCTAAGGCAGACATGCCAGCTCCTCCTGCGGCTACCACATGGATACGCCGGGAGTAGCTCAAATCAGGCAGGCTCGGGGTGTGCTCCTTGGTCGTCACAGCTGGGTTCCCTTGCCTGGACGGGCCCATGTCTCGAGAAGGTCCGCTACTCGATCTGCTGCCTCGGGGTGCGCCAATGTGCCGGCTGCTCTGCCCATCTCTGCCAACTTGCTCGTTCCACTATTGACTGCCATCAATGCATCTGTTTCGAGCACCAAGCGATCTGCATCAAACTCTGCATCGGCCACCATCACTGCCGCCCCTGCGGCCATCAGCGGCTGAGCATTTGCTGTCTGATGATCACGTGTTGCAATCGGTAACGGCACCAGAATCGAACCGAGACCAACCACTGCGAGCTCAGCCACAGTCGTGCCACCCGACCTACAAATAGCAAGGTCTGCAGCAGCTAAGACAAGGTCCATGCGGTCCTCGTAGCGCACGCTCTGATAGATGAGGTCCGTTGGCTCAAGCTCTGGGCGGAGATCAAAATCACGTGCGCCAATCACATGATGAATGGCCAGATCGGAGCGGTCCGACCACTGTTTAACAGCGCCATAGACAGCCTCGTTCAGGCGGCGAGAACCAAGTGAACCGGCAAAAGCAACAATCACAGTCCTATCGGTTGGAAGTCCTAGCGTCACCCGCGCAGCGCGCTGCTGACGGTCCGCGCCCACTTGCAGCATTTCCTCACGCACGGGGTTTCCGGTCACTACGGCCCGAGGCAGATCCGTTTCTTTAAACGGAACGGCACAAGCTTTGGCCCACCTTGCCACGAGACGATTTGAAGCCCCGGCCCTCGCATTCTGATCGGCGACTATCAGCGGCACTCGCCAAAGAATCGCTGCTAGAGAACACGCAACACTTGCAAAGCCGCCGAGTGCTAACACGACTGCGGGGCGCCGCTTTCGGATCAAAAAGATTGACTGCATCACTGCCTGAGCAATACCCCAAATCGCAGCAATGTTTTCGAGCGTTAACTTGCGTTGGATGCCACGTCCTGGCAGCAGCGTGATTTCAAATCCGGACTCGGGCACCAGAGATGCCTCGATACCACGATCGGCGCCCACAAAATGCAGTGAGTTAACTGCATGGCCTCGCGCAACAAGTGCCTTCGCTACTGCAATCCCAGGAACAACATGGCCCGCAGTTCCACCGCCAGCGATCACTGCCCAAGTGGGCATCGCAGAAGCAGTGGACTTGGCCGAACTTGCCATTAACTGTCCCGAGCTACAGAAACCATCACACCCACCGAGAGCATGCACATCATGAGCGAAGACCCGCCATACGAGACGAACGGCAACGTAATCCCTTTCGTCGGCAGCGCACCTACGGTGACCATGATATTGATCATTGCCTGTACGCCAATCCAGGTGGTGATTCCAATGGCCACGAGCCGGCCAAATCGGCTCCGACTACGCAAGGCAATCCGGATTCCCGCAAACATGAATACAACGAATGCCCCGAGGACTAACAAGCTGCCCAAGAGGCCCAGCTCCTCACCGATGATGGCAAGAATGAAGTCCGTGTCTGCCTCTGGCAGGTACCCCCATTTAGCCCTGGAGTTTCCCGGCCCGCTGCCAAAGAGCCCACCCGAAGCAAACCCGATTTGCGACTGCAGCAGTTGATAGCCACCAGTGGTCGCGTGGCCAGAAGGGTTGAAATATGCGGCTATTCGCTGCACACGGAATCCACCAAAGACCAAGATCACCAGCGCTGCTAAGGAGGCAGCTGCTCCTGCGATTCCTCCCACTTGGCGAAGGGGTGCTCCGGCTAGGAACAACATGACAATCACAATCACGCCAAGCAGCAACGTGGTTCCTAGGTCATCCCCGAGTAGCACCATCAACGACAAGGCGCCGGTGACAGCAAAGATGGGTTTCAACAGTTCCCCCGAAGCAATCTCTCTGCTTCTTTTGTCCAACAGTCGTGCCAACCACAGGATCAACGCCAGCTTGGCAAAGTCAGAAGGCTGTACCTGAAATGCGTCCGTACCCAGCCATCGCGTTGCACCATTTTTGGTCAGGGCAAATGGAATATGTGGACCACCAACAGCGCCAAGGGCAATATCGAGCGCCAAAATCGCTTGCAAGCCGAGAGCTACCAAGATCATTACCGGGGCAATTCGGTCACGCCAGAACATAAGGGGAATTCTCGAAGCAACTAGCCCTAAGGCAAGGCCAAGCACCATCCACACCAACTGACGAACCCCAGTACTCCAGTTGGCGTTGCTCGCCTGCACAGAGGCTACGGAAGAGGCCGAATACACCATGACAATGCCGAGCAGACACAGCAGGCCCGTCGCGCCTAACAACAGATGCTCTGGCTTTGGACCAACCTGCACGACCTCGACCTCTACAGCACGCAACTTGCGGCCCGAGGATGCCCGTGAGCGCGTCCGCGTTCCTGAAGTCCGCGTTCCTGAAGTCCGCGTTCCTGAAGTCCGCTGGCTCACCCCAGACCTCCTGAGCGAATGAACTCCCGATAGAACAGACCTAGGCCGAGCGCAGTGCATGCAGCCGTCAGCATCCAAAAACGCACGATCACCGTGGTCTCTGGCCATCCAACAAGTTCGAAATGATGATGGATTGGTGCCATCCGAAAGATCCGGCGCCCGGTGGTCTTAAAGCTCACAACTTGCAACATGACTGACACGGTCTCAATGACAAATAACAAGCCAAGAATCGGCAGCAACAGAACCGTTGAGGAACTCAAAGCGAGGGCAGCCAAGGCCATGCCTATTGCCAAGGATCCCGTGTCGCCCATAAATATTTGCGCTGGTGCCGCATTCCACCACAAGAACCCGGCGCAGGCACCCATCATCGCAGCAGCCACTACTGCTAGATCCAAGCCGACGTTGATGCCATACAGCCCGGAATACCTGAAAATCCAGTACCCGATGATGACATAGCCGGCAAACACGATGCCCGCTGAGCCGGCTGCTAACCCATCAAGTCCATCTGTCAGGTTCACTGCGTTTGTAGCCCCGTAGATGATGAGGATTGCCCAGATTGCCCAGCCCACTTTGGAAATGTTCCAGCCCAGATCGGCCCACTGCGCGAAGCTGATTGTTGTATGCACATTGGTCTTGAGCAGCATGAGTGCGGTGAACGCAACAGCTACGGCTAGCAACCCAAAGGTCTTTGCCCGACGACTCAGGCCGAGGTTTCGCTCCTGAGATACCTTGATCCAGTCATCTAGGAATCCAACAAATCCTGCCCCTGCGATTGCTGCAACTGTCAGCAGACCTGTCCAGGTAAACACTCCGTCGTACAGGTTTGAGATCCCGTACCCGATGATTGCCCCAGCCACGATCGCAATACCACCCATCGTGGGGGTTCCGGCCTTTACGAGATGCCCTTCTGGGACATCCTCGTGGATGGGTTGGCCAATTCGCCTCTTGCTGAGCCACAAGATGAGCAGCTTGGTTCCAACCCCCGAGATGATGGTTGCGATACCCGCAGCGAGCAGAAGTCGAATCACTGCTCAACCTCTTCGCGAATGACGAGTCGGTCATCAAAAGGTTCGGTCCGGTCAGCAAAAATCTGTTGTGCTTCGTGGCCTTTTCCAGCCACAAGCACAACATCGCCCGGGCGTGCATCCTGAAGTGCGGTTCGGATTGCAAGCCGCCGATCCTGAATAATCCGTGGCGCTCTATCTCTCCCAAACTCAGCACTGGCAAAACCAGCACCGGCGAACCCAGAGCTGGCAGCGGCTTCGCATCCTTCAAGGATCTCGTTCAGTATTACTTCGGGGTCTTCAGAGCGTGGATTATCGGAGGTCAAGATGACCTTGTCTGCAAGTTGAACTGCAATCGCACCCATTAACGGCCGCTTCTTGCTGTCGCGGTCTCCCCCACAGCCAAACACCACATGGAGTCTGGCACCGGGAGTTACCAAGTCTCGTGCTGCAAGCAATGCCTGCTCGAGCGCATCCGGAGTGTGGGCATAATCCACCACGGCTGCGGCTTCGCCGCCAGAAGTCATGAAACGGATGATCTCAAACCGACCAGAAACCCCTTCGAGAGCAGACAGGCCCTGCGCGATCTGATCTACCTCAAGACCCAACAGCAGGCAACTCTCGGCAGCGAGCAGAGCGTTCACAACATTGTGCCGACCAGCCATCGGTAGATTCACCAGAGAATCACGCCACAAAAAGGTGGAACCATCAACGCCCACCGAGAGTTCAGCAGCTTGGTCTAGCGACACACCCACCATCGTTCGACCACTGGCTTCATAGAGCAATTTGCCGTGGGTATCGCCGAGGTATACCACTGCGTTGCGGCATCGACCGGGCTCAAATAACTTTGCCTTTGCAGCGAAGTACTGCTCCGGGGTGGAGTGAAAATCCATGTGGTCATGGCCGAGATTGGTGAAGACACCAACTGCAAACTGCATGTCATCAACTCGGTGCAGCATGAGTGCATGCGAGGAGACCTCAATGGCCACATCAGTCACGCCCTGATCCAACATCTCTGACAACATTCGCTGCAGTTCGGGAGCCTCAGGAGTAGTCCGCTCAGATGTCAACGTTCCGATCGACCGAGCAACTCGTCCTGCATGATTCAACACCCCAGCGACCATGGAGACCACGGTGGTCTTGCCGTTCGTGCCAGTTACCCCTACAACACTAAGGTGCTCCGAAGGCCGGCCAGAGACCTCGGCAGCAGCGATCGCTAGAGCAGCTCGAGAATCAGAGACCACAATCTCGTCCACCCCAAGGCCAAGGGGCCGTTCGGTGAGGAGTGCGACTGCTCCTGCCGCCACTGCATCCGCAGCGAACATGTGGCCATCCTGCTCAGTTCCAGAGATGCAGCAAAAAAGTGTGTCGGCCTGGACCTGCCGGGAATCTTGGGTCACTCTTCCTATTCTTACTTGGGTTGGTGCCGCACTTGTGGACCCTTCTGCACTGGCAGTTCTTAGCTCTGCCCCCAGCAGTTCCGCGAGTCGCACTAGAGCGACTCCGGGATCTTCGTTCATCGCTTTTCCGTTTTTTTCGACCCTGAGCTGCTGATCAGTCTGGCTGCTGGTTGGGCTCGTACGCGACCATTCGCATCACGCGTCGTTGTTGGCGGAACCGCTGTTGATGGCACCGAGGAAGCTGGTGAAGGGTCAGTCTGCAGGGTCGAATCCTCAGCGACATCCGTCTGATTTGTGGGTGCAATGCCAAGCTCGCGAATCGACAAGTGAGCCAAGTCCGAGAACACAGGTCCGGCCGCAGTGCTGCCAGTTAGGCCGGGCGTAATGTCATCAAGAATCACCGTTATGGAGACCTGAGGACGGTCTGCTGGCAGGAATCCCGCAAACGCTGCCAAGTAGTGGTAACGACCGTCTGCCCAAGCGTATCCGTCCGCTTTATCGAGCTGTGTTTCTGCAGCCATTCGAGAGGTTCCAGTCTTTGCTGCGATTGGGTAACCAGGAATACTCCACTGCTTGCCCGTACCGTCGCGCACCACCTGCTGAAGCATCTCGCTGACCTGCGCAGCAGAGGAAGCCGAGATGACATCTCTGTTTGGTTGAGCCGGTGGAATTGTTCGCGAGCCATCGGCTGCAATGACCGAACCGACAAGTCGAGGCGAGACGTAGCGGCCCTTGTTTGCAATCACGTTGTAGGCAGCCCAGATCTGGATCGCTGTCGCAGATTGGTGCGTTCCGATTGCAGATGCAGCCAGGTCGGGCGTAGTCCAGTCCGAAACTCGCGGCACGATCCCTGATGCTTCAGCCGGGTGACCCGAGCCAGTAGATGAGCCGAATCCAAACCCAGTCAGAGCATCGTGGAGGGATTGCTTTCCCATTCCCAGTGCAACTTTGATGGTGCCAACATTCGAGGACTTCGCCAGAATTTCGGTCACCGTCATTGGTTCAGTCGGGTGGGCCTCGTGGTCACTGAACAGCTTGTCTGCTACCTGCAGTCGATACGGAACCTGCAGAACGGTCTCGGGGGTGACCTGCCCAGATTCCACTGCCGCTGCCACTGTCACCAATTTGAAAACCGATCCGGCCTGATATGAATCCGAAAAGGCTATGGGGCCACTCGATAGGCGCATCTTCGAGGTTTCAGGGTCTCGCTCGACCGAAGCCACTGCCAGAATCTCACCACTACCAGGACGGCCGATGATTGCTATGCCTTTGTGTGCACCAGCATTTGCAGCGCCCTCGGCCAACATGCGTTCGGTCTCATGTTGGATGGACCGATCCAATGTGAGCTGCACCGAAGACCCGGCGGCCGGTTCTTGCAACAGATGCTCTCCACCCAAGATGGATTCACCCTTGGTGCCCAGTTCCAAAATCTTTTTACCGGGTTTTCCCTGCAGCTGGGAGTCATAAGCTCTCTCGATCCCAGCAAGTTTTCCGGGCCCTTCTGGGCCAACGGTGCCGAGCAATCTCAGTGCGGAATCTCCGGCTGGGTGAACCCTTTCGCTCGAATCTTCAAGCGTCAATACGTTCTCAATGCCATCCTTCTTGAGGAGTGCAACCGCCCTCTCTGCGTCTTCGATACTGACTGTCTCAGCTAGGCGTACCCACGGGTCAGAGGCATCAGCTTTCAACAGGGTCTGGGTAAGTTCCGTGCGATCTAGCTTCATGACCGGGGCAATCCGCTCAGCTAGCCGCTCAAGGTCCCCAGAACTCGAAACTCCTTCGCCGGCGAGCACCTTCATGTTGGTCACTACGCGATAACGGGGCAGCGAAATCGCCATCTCGGCGCCTGAGCGATCCAGAATCGATCCCCTCGCAGCCGGAAGGACCACCGTCCTGACCCGCTGCGACTCTCCGCGAGCGGCGAGTTCGGCTCCGCTTCCAAGTTGCACGCTGACAAGCTTGATCAGCGGGAGAACGGCAAGCACACAGAAGACTCCGGCCAGCACCCGGATGCGCTGGCGGAGTTGGTTGGTTTCAGCGGCCCCTGCTCGAGTCGATCCCGCCGGAGATGGTCGGCGAGTGTTTGTGCCGGCTCGGCGAGAAGCTGAGGTTCGGGCAGAGGTTGATCGGGCAGAGGTTGATCGGGCAGCAGTTGATCGTGCTACAGGCTTGCGGGCTGCTGCAGGTTTGCGGGCTGCAGGCTTGCGGGCTGCAGGCTTGCGGGCTGCTGCAGTCTTCCTAGCTACCGGCTTCGCCGCTGCAGGCTTGCGAACTGCAGGCTTGCGAACTGCGGGCTTCCTAGCTAGAGGCTTCGCCGCTGCGGGCTTGCGAGCTGCAGTCTTCCTAGCTACCGGCTTCGCCGCTGCAGGCTTGCGGGGTTCGGGCTTGGGTGGAACTCGCGAACTCACCGGTCTGCCATCCCCGCAGGATCACTAGCCGCCTCGGGCAGTAGCGCAGCAGCGCCTGATGCGGTTACATATGGCGTAAGTGGAACAACTGGACCGGGTTCCATCATGTTCAGCTTCTCGGCCTCTGCGGTGATTCGCTCGGGCGCCTCGCGTTCCGCCACCTGGGCGCGCAGAGCATGGTTGGTGTCCTGCTGGGCGCCGATCTCAGCTGACAACAGATCAATCTGGCGCTGGCCCGAGATCCGCTGGCTCTGAATCGCAACAGCTCCGAACAAAAATCCAAAGAACAACAAGACCGCCATGAATACAAAGAGGCGGAGCGAGACAACCCTGCGAGGAAATATTCGGAACTGTGGTCCGGCCGCCTTCTG
>CAMDAT010000038.1 GCA_945888825.1 Bifidobacterium breve
TTTGCCAGAGGCCCAGACTGGTCGATATCTCCGTCGGTCGAGCCAACAGCGATGAAGCTTTCGGTTCCTTGGCGAGCGTCACCCGAGGTTGCTACGGCTCGGAACTCCTCAGTCCCTGCACCACCGAACTGGGTAATCCACCGCTGTACGCCTTTGCTATCGATACGAGAAATCCAGGCATCTCGAAGTCCCTTGGAGCGGCCCTCGAGGTCGCCATCAGTAAACCCAACAAAGATTCCGTCTTCGTCCACTGTGCACACGCCGAGCGCAGCGTCAGTTGCCGAGGTTCCAAACTGCCGAGCCCAGAGAGCAGTTCCGTCAGCGTTGACCCGAACTGCCAGAGCATCCCCGGCGCCAAGGCCGCGCCCAGCAGGGTCTTCTGCGCCAGGGAAGTAGCCATCAACTACCCCGGAGGCGAATCCAACTACGTCCGCAGCGTCGGGCAGGTTCGATTTTGGTTGTGCGGGTCCCTGAGGGAGTGCTACTCCCGTGATTCGATCTTCGCCGCTGCCGCCTAATTGCGTAACCTGCTGCGAGGCGCTTGAGGGTAACGGAGCGCACCAAACATCGTTCGTTGCACCGGGTGCGCCCTCACCACTTGCACCTCCGGTTGCACCGCCGGTCGCACCACCACTGTTTCCTGCTCCAGAGATGGCCCCGAGTAGACCTGTTGTGGATCCGCAGGCAAGCGAACCCTCGCCCGATGCCGCAACTCCTGCGGCTGACTCGTCACCGGTAGTTCCGAACTGATCCGTTGTCTGAATTGCACCTGCGGAATCTACGGTAACGCTCAGGACGTCGGTGCCTCCGATTGCAGGTTGTTCAATACCCTGACTCGTTGACCCAACTGCCACTACCGAGGTTTCAACTCCTGCAACGGCATTCAGAACATCCTCACCTACACCACCAACCTGCACAGCCCAGGCCAGTTTGGGGGGAGTCTCGGGCGCTGCCGCAGCGCCTTGGTCAGGAGGCAGGCTAGTCGGCGTGGTTGAGGTGGTAGTCCCGTGTTCAGGCAAGGTGACCGTGGCTGGCTCTTCTGTGTTGAATGAACAAGCGCTTAGGCCAATAAGGCAAGTCACTGCTAGCGCTGCAGCGCACAGACGCAGCAGCGCACGCGAGCGATTGCGTGGGGAGCGCACAAGTTTCGGCCCAGTTCGCGTGGCTCTCACTGAATTGAATTCCTCTCGGTACAGCGAATCTTCAGAGTGACTACTACTAGATGCCCTATCTTGGCCGCTCGCTGACCCCTCGTGCTCGCGCTCTCGGGGCATGGACAGGATTTCTGAGTAATTCCAAGGGCAATCTCTCGCATGATCGCGCTGCGTTGTGAGAAACTGAGCGGATGAGCAGCTTGCCACCACTTGAAGATTCCGTTGCCTACGTAGTAGTTGGTCCAAATGACCAGCGCGGGCCGTACACGCTAGAACTCCTCGTTAGCGAGGTTGCGGCCGGGCGACTTGCCGATACCACGCCTGTGTGGTGGCCAGGGTTGGCTGATTGGACCACGCTGGGTGTCCATCCAGAAACCGCTGTCCTCATTGAAACTCGTAGAAACATGGCCGCTCCAGCACCCGAATGGGCACAGCCCGCTCCGGCACCGGCACCCGCTCCGGCTCCGGCTCCCGCTCCCGCGGCCTATGCGGCACCTGCGCCTGCCGCCGAGACATTTGCTGCACCTGCGCCTGCCGCTGAGACGTTTGCTGCACCTGCACCTGCACCTGCACCTGCACCTGTAGAGCCAGCTCAGGTAGAGGTTGTCGAGATTGTCGAAACAATTGCGGTTGCAGAACTAGTGGCCGATGACGGCACTGTGGTGACCGAGATAGTGGATGTCACTGATTTTCTGGCCGAAGATGGATCTGTGGTTGCAGAGATTCTCGATGTGACCGAGATCGTAGAGATCGATCCGCAAACTCTGGCCGACTACGAAGCACTAGTAGCTCGCAGTTCTCAGCGCGCCAATCTGCATGAGCAGATGGAATTAGCCGACGAGTCCCTGGTTCTTGCAGTCATTACTGCCGCTGGCGAATTCGGGTTCGGCCTGGATGACCGAACAGATCTCGAGCGAAGCCATGAGCTTCGTTTTGGCGAGGCGAGTGGCGATCTGCTCGAGATCGAACTCGGCCGGGTTGCTGCGCAGCGCCCCGAGGATGTGCGGTTCGCTCACGTGCCTCTTACGGTCTCGTACCGGTCCGGCTCCTATCAAGGCGAGGCCGACCCCGGAGATGGATCTCATGGTGCAGTCACGATTTCTGCCGATGAGTGGACGGGTCAGTCAGCTAGCGCTGCCTCCTTGTTCTTGGATCTGCATACCTATTTCGATGAGGACTTGTTGGTTGACTTCGCAGCAGTTCAGCGTGATCTTGGCGCAACCATTGCAGTGGTTCGAGGAAAGCTCAGCTAGCTCAGCCAAGCGGGCTCCGTCCCAAGTAGTTCAGAATCTTCTGTTCTGCAGAACAGGGTTTCTGTAGAGCATCGGGTACTCTGATACTCAGCAAATGGGCTTCGGCCCTTTGGAGGGGAGTACCTCTCAGCGTTGCCATCGTCAGCACGGTTAATCGTTCAGTGAACGAATAAAGACCCGGTGGCAGCGGTCAATCCGACTTGTTTGGATTGGCGAGGAAGACCTCCGCCGCAGACGGCGTATTCGCGTCGTCCTATCGACGGAGATTTTTCGTGCTTCAACAACAGCCAAATACTCAGACGGAGTGGTTTCGACTTTCCACAGAGCAGGTCACTGAGCAACTCCAGGTTGACCCGTTCTTTGGCCTCAACAGCCAAGCAGTAGCCACGCAACGTGATCTGTATGGGCCCAACGAGTTGACGGATCCGCCACGGACGCCTGCGTGGAAACGTTTCTTGGCGCAGTTCCGCAACTTGATGGTCTACATCTTGATTGGTGCAGCGGTTGTCTCTGCTGCAGTCGGTGATTACAAGGATCCGATTGTTATTGGGATCGTTCTGCTCATCAACGCAGTCATGGGGTTCATTCAAGAGAACAAGGCCGACAATGCGTTAGCCGCGCTGAAGGGCATGCTGGCGAGCATTGTTCGGGTACGCCGCAATGGCGAGGTGCAAGAGGTACCTGCAGCTGAGTTGGTTCCCGGAGACATTGTGTTGCTTGAGGCGGGTGACCGGATTCCGGCCGACGGCAGGTTTGTCATGACGGCCGCCACAGCAGTAGACGAGTCGATGCTGACAGGTGAGTCGCTTGCAGTAGACAAGCAATCTGAGGCGGTTCTGCTAGGCCATGACGGCTCTTCCGAGGTGGCAGTAGCCGACCGGGTGTGCATGGGTTACATGAACTCCACCCTGGTGCGTGGCCGAGCTGAGATGGTCGTTACCGAGATTGGTATGCAGACCCAGATTGGGCGCTTAGCCGGGTTATTGAGTGCGGCTGAAGAGAAGCCCACACCATTGCAAGAACAGATCGACCAACTCGGCAAGCGGTTGGCCATGATTGCGATTCTGGCCGTGATTGTGGTTTTTGTGGTGGCACTGTTTCAGGCAGAGACCATTAATTCAGACACGCTGAGCGAGGCGTTGCTGAACTCGGTAGCGCTCGCTGTTGCGGCAATTCCCGAGGGCTTGCCCGCTGTGGTGACGGTCACCCTGGCTATTGGCGTGAGCCGCATGGCTAAACGTAATGCAATCGTGAAGCGACTGGCATCGGTCGAGACCCTGGGGTCCACCAACGTGATCTGTTCCGACAAGACAGGAACATTGACGCTCAATCAGATGACTGCAACATGTGTCCTCGCTGCTGGTCGCCGTTATGAGGTCTCCGGTCTGGGTTACGAACCGGTAGGTGAGATCGTTGCCGACTCGGAGGGGGCTGGGTCTGAGGCAGGTAACCAACAAGAACTGGCCCCCGCGCTTCTTGCGGGTCTGCTGTGTAACGATGCGCATCTGCGCGTTGAAGACGGGCACACTGAACTCGTTGGAGATCCAACCGAAGGTGCACTGCTTGTTCTAGCCGCCAAGGGTGGTCTCGATACCGAAGGCCTGCGCCAAGACCTGGCTCGTATTGACGAGGTCCCCTTCGATTCGAGTACCAAGTTCATGGCAACGCTTCATCCTCAAGCCGAGAATCGCAGCAAGTCATTGCTCGTGGTGAAGGGTGCTCCGGATGTGGTGATCGCTCGATGCTCTACCTCTTCGGTAACAGCCAACCAAGGAACCATCTCTGATCAGACTCGCGAAGAACTCCTCCAACTGAATGACTCCCTTGGAGCAACAGGGTTGCGAGTGCTGGCGCTTGCAACTCTTGAATTGCCCGTTGCCCCCGGGGACTATGACGGAGACCTTGTTGCCGAGGTCGGCGAGTTGCATCTAGTCGGCCTAGTCGGAATTCTTGATCCGCCGCGGCCAGAGGCCATTGCAGCCATTGCAGAATGTGCCACGGCCGGCATCGGTGTGAAAATGATCACGGGTGACCATGCTTCGACGGCAGGCGCGATTGCAGAAGTGCTGGGCATTCAAGGTCGAGTGGTCACAGGTGCCGAGCTGGATCGAATCTCTGACGAGGAGCTTCCCGCGCAGATCGATCAGATTGGCGTCTGTGCGCGAGTCTCGGCAGAACACAAAGTTCGGGTAGTGAAAGCGCTGCAGTCAACCGGCAAAATCGTGGCGATGACCGGTGATGGGGTGAACGACGCCGCGTCGCTCAAGGAGGCCGAGATTGGCGTGGCCATGGGAATCACTGGCACCGCGGTCACGAAAGAGGCGGGGGACATGGTCCTCACTGACGACAACTTTGCAACCATCGTTCACGCCGTCGAGGGCGGCCGAGCGATTTACGACAACATCTTGACCTTTGTGCGCTTTCAGCTGACCACAAACATTTCGGCCATCTTCGTCATCCTCGGGGCTCAACTCGCAGGGTTTGGTGCGCTGTTCAATGCGATTCAGATTCTGTTTGTCAACATCATCGCGGATGGCCCGCCGGCCATTGCTTTGGGAGTTGACCCACCAAAGCCGGGCATCATGAGCCGCAATCCTCGGGCCCGGACAGAAGCCATTCTGAGTGGCCCGAGACTGACGCGGATCGTTTTTTCTGCGGTGGTTATTACTGCCGGAACACTCGGAATCTACGTTCGCTTCGACGGCAAGGACGTTGAGCAGGCAATGACGATGGCTTTCACCACGTTCGTCTTTTTTCAACTAGTGAATTCGTTCTGTGTGCGCACCGGACACGACACCGTGTTCTCTCGCTATAGCTTGTCGAATCGGCCCTTGCTCTATGCACTCGCTGGAGTAGTCGTCATGCAGATCATGGTGGTGCAACTGCCCTTCTTGCAGGGAGTATTTGAAACCGTTCCGCTGAGCATGCAGCAGTGGGTTTGGGTGCTCGTCACTCCGCTGTTGCTGCTAGTTGTTGAAGAGGCCCGCAAGGGTGTCACGCGAGCAAGGGCTGGCCGCCGTAAATAGATTTGCCTAGAGCCTGTAGGGTCCCGATTATCTTTCCCATGAGCCCAGGAGCAATCTGATGCGTGCAGCTTTATTCACCCAGGTGGGTACTCCGCTTGAAGTAGTTGAGGATGTGCAACTCGATGCACCTCGTGCCGGCGAAGTGCGAGTGCAAGTCGTGGCCTGTGGGGTGTGTCATTCAGACTTAAGCGTGATCTCGGGGATCTTCCCCGCAATGGGGCCGACGGTGCTTGGCCACGAGGCTGCTGGGATTGTTTTGGAACTCGGCGAAGGAGTCACCTCGCTAGAGGTGGGGGACCACGTCATCCTGACTCCGAATGCGGCCTGCGGTACCTGTGCCTATTGCATCAAGGGTTTGCAGAGCGTTTGCGCAAGCTCCATGGTCATCGCAACCTCTATGTTGCCCGATGGCACATCTCGGCTCTCTCGTAACGGCGAGACGGTGTTTCACGGTCTTGGCGTAGCTGCTTGGGCAGATGAAATCGTGGTTCACGCAAACGGTGCAATCCGCATTGACAAGGACCTTCCCCTTGACGTGGCCTGCGTGATCGGCTGCGCCGTGCAAACAGGGGTTGGCGCGGCTATCAACACTGCTGATATTGATCCGGGGGATTCGGTGCTGGTCCTTGGCGCTGGTGGCGTTGGAATCTGCATTGTTCAGGGTGCCGCAATTGCCGGTGCAGCGCAGATCATTGTCTCTGACCCCTCGGAGTCTCGGCGGGAGCAAGCCATGCGGTTCGGCGCAACCCATGTGATCGACCCGACTGAGCAAGATGTTGTTTCGGTGACCATGGGACTCACTGGCGTGGGCGCAGATGTTGCCTTCGAAGCAGTCGGATCGGCTGCACTCGTCGAGGTGGGCATCGCAGCGGTTCGTAGTGGTGGCACAACTGTGATGGTGGGCGCAGCCCCAGTTGATCAAACCGTGGCGTTTAGCCCCGTCATGGCGATGTTCTCGGAAAAGAAACTGGTTGGATCGCTCCTCGGGTCCTGCTGGGGCCCGCGTGACATTCCGCGCCTCGTTGCCCTGTGGCGTGCAGGGAAGCTTGACCTTGATGCCATGGTGACTGCTCGTCGACCGCTCGAAGAAGTGAACGAAGCACTTGCAGACCTAGAGGCCGGCAGAGGCCTACGCACAGTTCTGATGATGAGCTGACCTGATGATGAGCTGACCTGATGATGAGCAGTCTTGATGATGGGCAGGGTCAAGCTGCTCCGTTGAGCTGGGCTCAAGTCAGTGTTAGGCCAGCGCTGACGCGATGGCCGAAACAATCTTCGGGTCGTTGGGTTCAACCTGAGGTGCAAACCTTGCAATCACTTCGCCATCGCCAGCAATGAGGAACTTCTCAAAGTTCCACTGAATGTCGCCGTCGCGACCCTCAGCGTCGGCTACCTGGGTGAGTTCGGTGTAGAGCGGGTGACGCTCGTCGCCGTTTACTTCGATCTTCTCGGTCAGAGGAAAGGTCACGCCGTACTCGGTGGCGCAGAAGGTCTGGATCTCTTCAGCAGTGCCAGGTTCTTGTTCCATGAACTGATTGCAAGGAACGCCCAACACGCTAAATCCCTGATCGCCATAGGCAACCTGCAGTTCTTCGAGCTGTGTGTATTGAGGGGTCAGGCCACATTTCGAGGCCACGTTGACGAGGAGTGTGACCTTTCCATCTAGGCCGGCGAGTACTCCGGGGGTTCCATCAAGTGCGGCGAGGTCAGTTTCGTACAAGGACATTGGTGCAGTTTAGTCGACATTGAAGTTTCCAAGAAACTACTCAGACAACTCCCAATGAGTTGTGGCGCGACTGAACGCCGCAGGTACAGTCAGTCTGGCTATGGACGTAGATACCGTCACTCTGTTTTTAGCGATGCTCGCCGTTCTGGGTCTCGGGTTTTTACTGGTCTGTTTGGTGTTCTCTGTTGTCGCCGTCATTCACGGCTCGCGAACTGCGAGTAGACGACCAGCGCTACCGGCATCGCTGCAACCGCTGCGTTTGGGAATCGGCCAAGTAGCGCTGCCCTTGGCATTTTTTGTTGCACTGTCTTGCACCGTAGGAAGCTTGTATCTCTCTGAAGTTGCCAAGTTTCCACCATGCATACTGTGCTGGTATCAGCGCATAGTGATGTACCCTCAAGTGATCATTTTGGGAATCGCAGCACTCAGACGTGATGTGCTGGTCAAATGGTATTCGGTGCCGCTCGCACTTATTGGTCTCGGCATTGCGATTTACCATTATCTGATAGAACGCTTTCCTTCCACTGTCTCATTCTCATGCTCCGATGATGTTCCATGTTCAACTGTGTGGGTTTGGAAATTCCACTTCCTATCGATTCCTGCCATGGCCGGCATCGGATTTGCTCTCATAGCCGTGCTGACCTTGCTGGCATGCAACGTTGACCGATCTGCCCAAAACAATTCAGAGCTTGATAGCGCTGAACCCACAAGCGAGAATGAGGACGCATGAACGAACAGAAGCATGAGGGTGCAGACCCCTACGCAAATCTTACAAATCGAACCACGGGGAACCGACCAAAAACTGGTCTGATCATTGTGGGCGCAACCGTGGCCGTGGTGCTTGTTCTTGGCGCAGTGGCGTTCTTTGTTACGCGTAGCGAGAACAACGCAGACACGGCAGCGATCGAGAACGACACGGGTGCGCAGGCTGCGCAGAACGCCAAGCAGGAACAAGCCTCGGTCACCGTCATTGGTGAACCGCTAGCCGCTTACCCACAAACCAGTTCCATGGTGGTTCCGCCAGCCGAGGATCCTGCCGTTGGGCAAACGCCGCCAGTGCTTGAGGGGGTCAGCTTCGACGGCAGTCCCGTCAAGATCGATCCAGCTGATGGTCGAGCCAAGGTTGTGATCTTTGTTGCGCACTGGTGCCCGCACTGCCAGGTAGAGGTCCCGCTCATTCAGGAATGGATCGACGAAGGTAATCAGCCAGAAAACGTTGACTTCTATGCCGTGAGCACATCGGTCAAGCGAGATCAACCAAATTATCCACCCTCAAAATGGGTAATCAAAGAGGGCTTTACTCCCAAGGTGATGCTCGACGATCCTGCTGGTACTGCTGCTCAGGCATATGGTCTGCCGGGATTTCCCTACTTCGTCATGATGGACTCTGCAGGCAAAGTCACCCAGCGTGCCTCTGGTGAAGTTCCAATTGATCAGTTTGGGACTCTTGTAACGGCACTTGGATCTCAGCAGGCAGCCTCATAAGGCAAACTGCCTGAGTCTGTTTCTGGCTAAGAACTGAGCCAATCCTTGCCTAAGAACTTAGGCAGGCCTTGCCCACGAGTCGGCGATCAAGCAGATCTCGAAGGGCAGTGCCTGCCTCGGCCAGCGCATAGGACTGTGGCTCGACCGGGGTTATCGCCCCTTCTTCGATTGCCGCTATGACTTCTCCAAGGAGCGTGGCGTTGTCTGCAGGGTTTCCCATTGCCCAGGCACCCCAGTCAACGCCAATGACTTGACGGTTGCGGAGCAGAATTTGATTAGCGGGAAGCGATGGAATGACACCCGAGGCAAACCCGATCACCAGGTATCGGCCATTGTTTCCTAGGGACCGCAATGCAGACTCTGCAAGTGGGCCGCCCACTGGGTCAACCACGATGTCGGCCCCGCCGCCGGTCAACTCTCGAACCCGAGTCTTGAGGTCCTCAGTCGAGGAATCAATCACCCCGTGCGCCCCACGCTCGATACAGAGTCGAAGCTTCTCACTCGTCGATGCCACGGCGATGACCTTGGCCCCATGAGCCCTCGCAACGTCAATCATTGCCAGACCGACTCCGCCTGCGGCGCCAAGCACTACCACCCATTCTTCTGGCGCAAGCTGAGTCCGTTGGGTGAGCGAGTACCAAGCTGTTGCATAGCTCTGTGTCATCGTCGCGGCTTGGGCATAGCTCAGGCGGTCAGGAATGGGAACGATCTGAGAAGGGCTCAGAACTGCTTCGTCGGCAAATCCGCCGAGTCCAATGGATGCAAAGACCCGGTCGCCGACGTTGAAGCCCTGAACCTGTTCGCCTATCTCGGTAATCTCGCCAGCAATCTCAGACCCTGGGATGAACGGCAGTTGCGGCCGAATCTGGTATTTGCCCTGCACAAATAGTGCATCCACATAGTTCAGCCCGCTAGCCCAGATATGCACTCTGACCTGATGCGCCGAACATGGTGCAGTTGGAAGCTGTTCTACAACAAGGGATTCGGGCTCGCCTAGCTCTCGACACATCACAGCACGCATGAGATGAGTTTAGGCTGTAGGAACTGATGGAGATTGAGAAGGAACACGCTCGGAAAGCATTGCAGCACTCGCAGGGATCAGTCCTGTGGCTCGATAGTTCAGACCGACCACCAGAAAATGAGTCTCTTGAGGGCACAGTCCAGGCAGATCTTGCAGTAGTCGGTGGTGGTTTCACCGGACTTTGGGCGGCACTGCAGGCAAAAGAGCGGGACCCATCCCGAGAAGTCATCCTGATCGATTCCGGAAGAATCGGCGAGCAGGCTTCCTCAAGGAACGGCGGGTTTCTATCGGCCACGTTGACTCATGGGCTAGCCAACGGGGTGGCTAGGTTTCCGAAACAGATCAGGGAACTCGTTCGGCTCGGTCAAGAGAATTTTGATGGCCTAGTAGCCAGCCTGCAGACCCACCAGATTGACGCTGCTCTCGAACTGACTGGCAACCTGATTGTGGCCGATGCTGAGTGGCAAGTGAGTGGGGTTGTTGAGTTTGTTGACTTACTCAAGGAGTATGGCGAGCAGGCTGAATTCCTTGAGGCTGAACAAGCTCGAGCCCAGGTCCACTCTCCGACCTATCTTGCTGCGGCCCAGGTTGAGTCTGGCGAGGGCCTAGTAGATCCGGCTCGCCTCGCTTGGGGACTTGCCGCTGCCTGCCGGCGATTGGGGGTGCGCATCTTCGACAACACCACCATGGTGACCATGTTGCGCAGTGGAGCAGGAGTTTTGCTGCGCACTCAGAGCCCGGGCAGTCCTGGTGGAGAAATTCGGGCGAATGCCGTGGTGCTCGGCACGGGGGCATTCTCAAGCCCGTTACGGGCCATCAATCGGCGTGTGGTGCCGGTGTACGACTACGTCCTTGCTACTGAACCTTTGAGTTCGCAGCAGTTGGACTCGGTTGGGTGGAAGGGTCGCCAAGGCCTAGCTGATACATCCAATCAATTCCATTACTACCGCCTTACCCAAGACAACCGAATCCTGTGGGGCGGCTATGACGCTGTGTTCTACAACTGGGGCAAAGTGCATCCGAAGCTTGATCAACGACCTGAGTCGCATCAACTGCTGGCAGAACAGTTCTTTCGGACGTTTCCACAGCTAGAGGGTTTGCAGTTCAGCCATCGTTGGGGTGGAGTGATTGACACCTCGACAAGGTTTTCGGTGGGCTTTGGTACTGCGCTAAATGGCCGAGTTGCCTATGCCGTTGGCTATACCGGCCTAGGGGTAGGTGCCACCAGGTTTGGTGCTCGTGTATGTCTCGACTTGCTGTATCAACCGCAATCGGAATTGCTGCAGCTTGACCTGGTACGCAAGAAGATGTTGCCGTTTCCGCCCGAGCCAATTCGCACTGCTGGGATCCAGTACACGCGCAGGGCAATTGCCCGAGCCGATGCTCAGCAAGGCCGGCGGGGTGCTTGGCTGCGAACCTTGGATGCCCTTGGGCTCGGATTCGATAGCTAAACCCTTACAGTCTCTTGGAAGCCAGCGAATTGCTCACCCTAGCTTTCGGTCCGTAACGTCGGGCTGTCCTGCTTGGCCACGTTGGCTATTCGCTTCCTAGGAGATACCCATGCGTAATCCCAAAGACTTCTTCAAGCCGCTGGCAGCTGGTGCCCCCGAGCCACTCAGAGAGATCCCTTTTCGGCCCTCTCGCATGATTCATTTCTTTCCGCCTCACCTAGAAAAGGTCACGGCGAAGCTGCCAGAGATTGCACCCACAGTGGATGTCCTGTTGGGCAACTTGGAAGATGCAATCCCTATGGATGCCAAAGAGGCAGCCCGAGAGGGACTGGTTCGTGTAGCAAAAACTGTTCCAATGGGGGACACCCAGCTCTGGACCAGAGTGAACAGCTTGGACTCGCCATGGGCACTTGATGATCTTGAGGTACTTGTTGGTGAAGTGGGGGACAAGCTTGACGTCATCATGATTCCCAAGGTCGAAGGGCCCGAAGACATCCATTATGTGGATCGCCTCTTGGCACAACTTGAAGCGAAGGCCGGCCTGAAGAAGCCGCTGATGGTCCATGCAATTTTGGAGACAGCGCGTGGAGTGGCCAACGTCGAAGAGATCTGCGCCGCTTCCCCCCGAATGCAGGGCCTGTCACTTGGGCCTGCGGACTTGGCTGCGAATCGTCGAATGAAAACCACCAGAGTGGGTGGCGGTCACCCGGGTTACCTAGTTCGTGAAGACCCGCATGAAGACGAAGGGCCTCGCACCACGTATCAGCAGGACCTGTGGCATTACACCATTGCGCGCATGGTTGATGCCTGCGCAGCGAATGGGATCCTTCCCTATTACGGGCCCTTTGGTGACATCAAAGATGTGCTTGCATGCGAGGATCAATTCCGTAACGCCTATTTGCTGGGCTGCGTGGGAGCTTGGTCGCTGCACCCAGTACAGATTGCAATTGCGAAGAAGGTCTTCTCGCCAGAACCTTCCGAGGTTGACCATGCCCGTGAGGTAATCGAAGCCATGGGTGACGGTACAGGTGCCATCATGCTGAACGGAAAGATGGAGGACGATGCCTCGGTCAAGCAGTGCCATGTTGTAGTTGAACTGGCCCGGCAACTCTCCGAGCGCGACCCCGAACTAGCAGCTAGTTACGGCTTCTAGTTCTCTCCCTAGGATTTCTGTCCTGACCTGTCCTGAACTGCTACCCGAAACGAGAAATACCATGAGTGAGTTCCGTCCACGCCGAAGCGTCCTCTACATGCCAGGTGCGAATGACAAAGCCCTAGAGAAGGCCAAGACCCTTCCCACCGACGCCATCATCTTTGATACCGAGGACTCAGTAGCGCCTGATATGAAAGCCGTTGCCAGAGAAAAGGTAGCTGCCGCTGTTACGAGCGGAGAGTACGGCCAGCGTGAATTGACCATTCGAGTGAACTCCATTGATACCGAGTGGCACGAGGCTGACGTTCGCTCTGCCTGTGCCGCTGCACCCTCGGGCATCGTGGTACCAAAGATCAATAGCGCAGCCGATGTTGCTGGCGTCGAGGCCTTGATGGAGGCAGCGGGCGCACCCAGCCACACCACCATCTGGGCCATGCTCGAGACTCCAGCAGCGATCGAGAACGCAGTTGAGATTGCATCCTGTTCGGAGCGTCTTACCGTTCTGATTATGGGAACGAACGATCTTGCCAAGGAACTACGCGCTGCCTTGGTACCCGGGCGGCAGCCGTTACTTTGGGGCCTAGCTCGTGCGGTCAATGCGGCTCGTTACGCCGACAAAGTGATTCTGGATGGGGTGTACAACGAGGTTCGTAACCCTGAGGGGTTTGCCCTTGAGGCAGAGCAGGCCGCGCAGATGGGCTTTGACGGCAAGACGCTCGTGCACCCCACTCAGGTGGAGCCAGCGAACGCAGCATTTGCTCCGAGCGAGGAAGAGATTGAGTACTCGCGCAGGGTGATCGAGGCATTCGAGGCGGGAGTCGCAGCGGGACTTGGGGTCGTAACCGTGGATGGCAAGATGATCGAAAACCTGCATGTTGATAATGCTCGTCGAGCCTTAGCTATCGACTTTGCAATTCAGGGGTTGAATCCGCAGTAGTTCGCCCGAGCGGATTAGAGGCATGTCCGTGGGGAGAGAACCTAGGCTGTGATGCTGTGACCATCGAAAAGGTTCCAGAGATCATCGAAGACTTTGTGTTCGAGGGTGCCTCCCTGCTTGTGAATGGAACCCACACGGAGCATCCGACTTGGGTCGAGATCAGAACTGCAATGGATTCCGACCAACTCATGTGGTTGGACTGCGCGGCACCAGACCAGGGTGACCTGCAGCGCATGGTCAAACTGTTTGGGATTGATGAGGAGATGCTCTCTGATTCGGGGGATTTCAATCAGCGCACTCGACTCTCTGAGTACGACAGCTACGTACTGCTCGTGGCCTATGGGGTAGCGGCAGATGCCCGAACCATGATGGAGGTACACGTCTATGTGATGAAGAACCGCGTCGTGACTGTCCGTAATGGCCCTTGTCCTCCGGTGGAGGAGCTTCACAACAGGGCCGATAAAATGATGACTCCCACAACCACGGTGCCAGCAGTGCTGTCTCGGATCCTGGCAGTTTTGGTAGGTACGTTCGCCGATGCGCTGGACACCGTTGATGAGGAACTGACCGAGCTAGAGACAAGCATCCTTCACGACGACCCAAGTACCAGCCAGATCGAAAAGCTGCTGGACCTTCGCAAGAGGGTGAACACGTTCCGCCGAGCAGTTGACCCCGCTCGAGACTTAGTGGGAGCCGGAAGGTTTGTGATTATCGATGCGCTTGCGGATGTCTCCGAGGACGCACGGCGCCATCTGCGAGACCTTGCAGTTGACCTAGCGCATGTGGGTGATCAAGTTGAGAGCGAACGTGATCGTCTCTCTGCAGTGATGGATATCTACATGAACCAAGTGAACTATCGCCAGAACGACATTATGAAAAAGCTGGCAACCGTGTCCACGGTGTTCTTGCCGCTCATGTTCATTACCGGCTTCTTTGGCATGAACTTTTCGTTCATGGTGCAAACCATCAACTCCTCAATCGCATTCCTGATCCTTGGGATCGGCCTGAACCTCATGACAATGATCGGATCGCTCTATGTCATGAAACGTCGCGGTTGGTGGTGACTCGACAGCGTGAAAAGATCTACAGATTGAGCTAAGGAGCCTCCCCATGAATACACCCAACAGTCTTGACTTAAGTAATGGTATGAACTTCATCAATGGTGAGTTCAGGCCTGCTCGTTCCGGCTTGACAGATCAGGTGCTCGACCCGGCCACGGGTGGCGTGATTGCTCAGGTAGCTAGTTCTGATACTGCTGACGTTGATGATGCCGTCATCGCAGCTACCGAGGCATTCACAACTTGGTCTGAGACCACGCCGCGAGAGCGCTTCGAGATGCTCTCGGCCCTTGCCGACGCCATTGAAGGTGACCTCGACAGGCTCAAGCAAATTGAGGCTCTCAATGTTGGCAAGCCGCTGTCGATTATCGACTTTGAGTTCGACCTCACGGTAGACAATTTTCGGTTCTTCGCTGCTGCGGC
>CAMDAT010000039.1 GCA_945888825.1 Bifidobacterium breve
GCCTACGCCGCGTACCTGGTGGATCAGATATACCGGGTAGTTCAGAACCCTTTGTCCATTCGGGTGGTTTTCGATACGGCTACGTATGCACTCGTTGTAACCCTGCTCACTGCCTCTGCGCTGGCCTACTTGGTCACCAGACTCGGCTATCTCTACCGAATCCAAGAGCATCACCGCGTCCCACGAGCCAGCATTGACGATTATTTCACTGTGGCGATGCCCACGCTCACTGCCATCATCCCTTCGTATAAAGAAGACGCTCGTGTCGTGCGTCAGACGCTGCTGTCCACGGCTTTGCAGGAATACCCGTTTATGCGAATCGTCTTGCTGATTGACGATCTGCCGAACCCAACAAGTCCAGAAGAACAAGCGATCCTTGAAGCGGCACGCAGCTTGCCACTTGAGATTGAAGAACTCCTACGACCCCTCCGCACCAAGTTTGAGCATGAGCTCGACGCGTTTGAACGACACGACTCCGCTGCTGATGTCGACAGTGAAGTTGACCCCATTCAGCAGATCACTCACCTTGCTGACCTCTATGCCGAGGCAAGCAACTGGTTCCATGAGCAAGCCCTAGTCAATCCAATCATCGACCACACTGACCTGTTCTTGTCCAACAGCGTGCTCGGTCGACTCGGGATGGAGATGGGCGAGGTAGCTACTGCGCTGAACACTGCTGCGGCTGCCGAAACACAACTCAGTCCGCGCCGCATGTTGCAGTTGCATCGGCGGCTGGCCTGGATCTTCAGGGCGGAACTATCGAGCTTTGAGCGCAAGCAATACTCCTCACTTTCGCATGAGGCCAACAAGGCCATGAACCTGAATAGCTACATCGGCTTGATGGGCCGGCGCTTCAAAACTCAAGAGATGGTCGGCGGTACCGTGCTGATCGAAGTTACCGGCGAGGCAGCTGACCTGGAGTTCCCTGACCCCGAATACGTTCTCACCTTGGACGCAGACTCCACCCTGCTGCCGGAGTACTGCCTGCGCCTTGTGTACTTGATGGAACAGCAGGAATTTTCTGATGTTGCTGTTTCTCAAACCCCCTACAGCGCCTATCCGGGTGCCAACAATCGAATCGAACGCATCAGCGGCGCAACAACTGACCTTCAGCACATCGTGCATCAGGGTCTCACCCGAGACTCCGCCACGTTCTGGGTGGGGGCCAACGCCGTGCTCCGCAAACAGGCGCTGGATCAGATTTGTGAACTTGATTTCGAGAATGGACTCCCTATTCGACGATATGTGCAGGATCGCACTCCGATTGAAGACACGGAATCAACGATCGATATTTGTATCCAAGGCTGGAAGCTCTACAACTTTCCAGAGCGTTTGAGCTACAGCGCAACTCCCCCAGATTTCGGTTCGCTTTGTGTGCAACGTCAACGGTGGGCAAACGGCGGGCTGCTAGTAGTGCCGAAATTCCGCGAGCTGTTCAGGATTCGAAAGTCTCAAATTGAGCTGCGCGCTGCCCGCGAGGGCTTCTTGCGTTTGAACTACTTGGCTTCCATCGCCTGGGCAAGCTTTGGGCTTATCTTGCTGCTCATCTATCCCTACAACAGCCAGCTTGTGAGCCCTCTGGCCATGCTTGCTGCGGTGCCGTACTTCGTTGCGCAGTCAACTGACCTGAGGAGATGCGGATACCGGCGAAGCGATGTGCTTCGGGTGTACGGCTTGAACTTCTTGCTACTAGCCGTCAACACTCTTGGAGTCCTCAAGTCACTTGAGCAGTCCATTGGCGGGCAGAAAATCGACTTTGCCCGTACCCCAAAGGTGCGCAACCGCACTGCTGCACCACTCACCTTCGTACTCGTTCCCTACATCATCGTGATCTGGTCCGGGTACACGCTGTGGCACGACATTCGGAACAATCACCTGAGCCACGCTGCGTTCGCTGCGATCAATATGACGTTGACGGCCTATGCGCTGATCGCTTTCGTGGGGCTGCGAAATTCATTTTCGGATATTCGGGTGAGCCTTGCTGCGCACCTGTATAAGCCAGTGAAGAAGAACTCAGTAGTTGAAGAACCTGACTGGGTGTCTGTGCTGTATTACGGCTCGGCTGAAACCTCACGCTCCTCAACTGTGGCCCCACGCGTTGCAGCGTTGGCGCTTGTAGACCTTGAGCCAGAGCTCCTCGGTGACATCAGCGAGGACCCTCGAGCATCTCACGCTATTAACGCAGCAAATCCAGAGGCTCAGGGTTCCCTTGCAGAAATTGCCGCGGCGGATCCCTCACCGGTGAAGCGCCGGCGCAGATTTCTGCGGGGATCTAGAAGTAATTCCGAGGGCCGCTCCTCTGACACGAACAGACTCGGATGGCTTTCTCGGACGCACAAAGACGAGACCCAAGCCGCCACAGGCGCAGAGGCTGCCGCGACTGCTGCACTCATCGCCCAGGTTGGGGAGTACGTCAAAGGCAGTGGCGGTGAGTTCACGGTGCGCTTTGATAACGGCAAGGTAGAGATCACCGTGGGTAAGTCTGGGTCACTCGACCAAGAAGATCAGGCCGATGACGACATCGTCATTGACCTGAGTGACTCAGGATCTATAAATAAAGATGTCAGCCCTTCACCCATTGCTGGCAATTAACAACCGGCAGAACTTGAAATACTGACCTCAGTCAAGATCGCTGAATTCGGGACTTTGACGAGTCTTCTGTCACATGTCTTGCAAGTTCCTTGACTTTTGGCCACCTTGACCTGACAGTACTGGAAGGAAGCAACCCGTAAGCAGATTTTTGCCTATTCCGAGAATGGTATTTGTCCGGACAATAGAAACTGTCAATCGACTTGGTGACAGAGGTTCCTCGAACGAGGAACTCAAGGCAACCTGCAACTACGCCAATTCAAGGAAAGATATGAATCCTGCAATCGATAGTCCTAAGTCACGCAAACTCTCTCCCAAGGCGGCGCGTTCAGCTTCCCCTGCCCGGCGCTTCGGGGCTGGTTTGCTCGCTGTAGCGATTGCTGCGGCAGGCTTTTTGGTATTTCCCCAGCAGGCTTCTGCTGCTCGTGCTGGCGCGACTAGCAACCGCAGTGTGTCAGTTTCTCTGAGTTGTACCTCTAGCTCGGTCAGCTTGGGGTCCACTACCACATGCACAGGGTCGGTGAGGGATACAGAGTCGGGTGGAACCAAGACCGTTCCGAGGGGGACTGTGGCGCTTACGGTCGACTCGGGCCGGATCGGGGTCCTCACTGCTTGTACGTTGGTTAATTCTGCCACAGCCAACCAATCCGAATGCTCGTTCAAGATTATCAATCTCAGTAACGGCAACGGCCAGCCTGCGCTGAAGTTGACCTACACCCCAGCAGCAGACGATATTCATCAAACCAAATCCAAAGAGATTGATTTGAATTTTTCTGGTTCGACTTTTAAGCAGTATTCGGAATCTTCGTTAAGTGCCGGTAAGAAGGGTGCCAGCCTGAAGGTATTCACTGTTGGGTGCGCAAGTTCGAGCACCCGCTATGTCGGGGCCTTCCTCTCCACTGCTGGCGACCCAGCGAGTTCTGGCCGGGTGAGTAACAAGGTCTGGGAGACCAACCCCAGCACAGATGGTTCCCACGAGTTTGATACCGCACTTGAGGCCGACCACCCCACCGGCACCTTCTACGTTCGCTTCTACTGCGACAACGCAAGCCCAGCCTCGTACGCAGCCGCTTCCTTCCTCGCAACCTCCTCGCTCTATACCTACGTCGTATCTGCTGCAGTCCTAGGAGGAGCGGCCGTACAATCTGCTCTCGCAGCCGACACGAGCAAGCTGCCGGGAACGTTCACTTCTGACCCGGACGACACCTCGGGTATCGATAACGAACAGATTCCTGGCGCACAGATGATCGCCCTGAAACAACGAGTCGACGCAGCAGTGCCGATCGTGTCCCGGGTTGACCGCTTGAGCCAAGCATTCTTGGGCAAGATTCCACCACGCAGCTTTGTTGATCTGTGGGTCAAGAACCTTGCAGCAGGCAGAACCGACGCCCAGTTGGTAGCCGCACTTGCCACCACACCGGAATACTTCTGGTCCTATGCCTTGCTTACCCCAGCACAGTTCGTCGACCGCGCCTACTTCGTGCTGCTCGGACGAGTAGCCACAGCTACTGAGCGCTCAACGATGGTCAACGCGATCACTACCGGCAAACAATCACGCCAAGCAGCCCTCGGAGCAATAGCCTCCTCGCCCGAACACATCATCAAAACAGCAAACCGAAGTTACGTGATGGCCGCTTACCAGGCACTCACCCCTACCATGCCAACCCCGGCCATGCTTGCCCAATACACAGGCGAACTCAATGATCGGGGACCAAAGGTCGCCATGCTCGAAAACCTTGCACTCAGCCGCACGACCTTCGAGAACTGGATCGCCGCCATAGCAACCAACCCAACCAACGCCAGGTTCTAATCAGTCAGACCAGAAAAGGCTTAGGGCTCTGCCAACTGCTCGGTTTCTGGTACCCATGCGTGACGCTGGTAGAGTGAAGCTACTGGGGCTGTAGCTCAGTTGGCTAGAGCACTGCCTTTGCAAGGCAGGGGTCGTGGGTTCGATTCCCATCAGCTCCACATCACGAAACCCCCGCTACGGCGGGGGTTTCAACGTTTTACCTGAGGCACGCTGCAAGATACTCGTTGCTTTTCACTAACTAGCTACAACGCGTTCTTGGACAGTAAGGTGAATTGCACTGGGTTTGGTGGAGGCTCGGTGGTTTGGTTTTCTGGTCAGCTCACTGACGCTGCTTGAGCGTAGTGGGCCTGCTCGAACTCGGCAGGTGGAATGTCGCCGAGTGCGCTGTGGAGGCGCTCGTTGTTGAACCAGTGCACCCATTGAAGGGTTGCCAGCTCGACTTGGTCGACGTCGCGCCATGGTCCTTTCCGGCGGATCAGTTCGGTCTTGTAGAGACCGGAGTAGTAAAGGTCCGGTGGGGTGGAGGCAAGGTTTCGGAGAGGTCGGGAACCTTACGTATCGCCTCGCAATCATGAGGACGACGATTGACAGCGTGACGAGGCGGGGATCGTCATCTGGGCAGGCCAGAAGTTGGTTGAACTTATAGACAATGCGCTATACCCTGAGGTTATGTCGATTTCTGGAGGTGCTGTAATCCGAGAGGCAAGACTCCGAACCGCTCTCTCACAGGCTGAGTTAGCCAGCAGGGCTCGGGTCTCGCAGCCGGTCATCAGTGCGTATGAGAACGGGCGACGCGAGCCGAGTCTGTCGATGCTGATCAAATTGGTAGAGGCTTCTGGGCATCAGCTGAGAGTCGAACTCTTTCCCGATCCGGTCACGTCCCGTGGCTTGCCGGATACGCTCATCGGTCAGAAACTGCTGCGTCACCGGCAGGCGATCACCGATGCGGCTGCAAGGCGGGGAGCTTCGAACGTTCGGGTATTTGGCAGCGTGGCTCGCGGCACCGACGCTGACTCCAGCGACGTTGATCTACTCGTTGATCTTGAACCCCATGTGGGGCTCCTGGGATTGATCGGCTTGGAACGAGAGATCTCCGAGATCTTGGGTCGTGATGTTGACATTGTTCCTGCGGCGAATTTGAAGGCTGGTCTGAAATCACAGGCCTTGGACGATGCGATCCCGTTGTGAGGTCTGACGCACAGCGTCTCGACGACGTGTTGGCAGCCGCAGCAGCAATCACGTCGCACTTAGAGCGAGGGACCTTGTCAGACGGTCTCATTTTTGATGCGGTTCGGGTAAGGCTCATCGAGATCGGCGAAGCCATCAAGGGCATCGACCCAGAAGTTCTAGTGAGCGAACCAGATATTCCTTGGGTGGACGTGGCCCGCATGCGCGATCACCTAGCGCACCGCTACTTCGATACTGATCACGAGATCGTCACTGCGACTGTGCAGCGCGATCTACCTCCACTGATTGCAGCTGCGGAACGCCTCCGAGCAACTCCGAGCTTCGGGAGCTAGATCAAGTCTGGCTATTGGGTTGCAGAGCGGTCGGTGTTCGACCCGTGTGCAACCCAATAGCCAGGAACGCGAGCTCGCTCAGCCTGTTGACAGCCTCGCTCAGGGACGTACAGATACCGTCGCTTATGTAATGACTTGTTGGCATAGCCAATTCTTGAAGGGTCGTAGCGCTGATTCGCTGCGCACTACTTTCGCCTTCGACGCTAAAAGTTGTCCCCGATTTTTGGACGCTAGGAGGGGTACCGAAAGTCAAGCGATCTTAAAGGTGGGGCTCCCAAGACGGTGTGCCCGCAGGAGTGATTTCCGTCCCGCATCCGTCCCGCATTGGTCCCGTCAGAGGCTGATTTCTCATGGTTAGCGTTGCAAACTGATGAGTACTCGACCCCTTGCATCTACAGGGTTTTTGCGTTATTTGCCTGTAGATCCAAGGGGGTCCTAACGCTTTTGCAAGGCAGGGGTCGTGGGTTCGATTCCCATCAGCTCCACATCAAGAAACATTGCGTTTGGAGCGGAGAATCGACAGTATGTGTCGATTTTCCGCTCCAGACGCGTCGGACACGTGTTGCTTGATCTGGGCGGTAGGTTCTCGGACATGTCAGAGACCGAGGATTACGTTGCCCTCACCCGCCTTCAGTCTGAGTACGCCGATGTGATCAGTCGTCGGGCATGGTCAGAACTCGACCCTCTGTTCATGCCCCAGGCCTTGGTACGCATCGACACCGTGACTCGAGAGGCCTTCGAACTAGTCGGCCCCGCTGCTCTGGGCGAGTTCATCAGCACAGCAGTGCAACGGTTTGAGTTCTTTGAGTTTGTCATCCTCAACTCGCGCTGCAGTCTCTATACCGATGGCGAGGCTGACAAAGCCGCAGCACGCATCTTTATGTGTGAGGTTCGTCGCGATGTGGACACCGGCGACTGGTCCACTGCCTATGGCGTGTACCACGACCGCTACCAGCGAGTCGATGGAACCTGGTTGTTTGAACGGCGCGACTACCAATCACTCACCCGCACCGACGGACCCGTGTTTCCGTTTCCCCACCACCTTGGGATCGACTGAGAGCCTACGAAGCACTGGCCGCATTGCTACCCGCTCAAGGGTGATATCGCCTACAAATAGAGACGTGAAAAGAAGGCGGACTGCTGCTTGGCTGGGGAATCTGGCTGTTTTGTCCTGTGCGGTGCTGGCCTGTGCTGTTCTTGCTGCGAGCTGCTCTGACCAAAACACTGTCTCGGCTGAGTCCGACCAGCCGCCAATTACGGACGCAAGCGGCCAACCTGTTGCAGCGGCGGGGGCGCCCGCCAAGAAGATCACCGTCGCAGGGGATTCCATCTCGGTAGGGCTCGGGGCATCACTACGCAAAGCCGTGAGCCCTGATGTGACCCTCAAAGTGATTGGCGAGGAAGGCTCGGGGCTTGCCCGACCCGATGACTTCAATTGGCCAGAACGCCTACGCACCCTGGCGCGGGACTTTCCGCCCGAGGTGCTCGTGCTCTCACTGTCCTCGAATGATGCTCAGGATCTGGCTGATGAGACCGGCAAACGAGTAGTCCCGTATGCGCAGACGGCACAATGGGATCAGGAATATTCCAACCGTTTGGCCCAGACCTTCGATGCATTCAAAGACTCGGGAACAACCGTGCTCTGGGTGGGTCATGTTCGCACCAAGAAGGACAAAGTGGGCTTAGCAAACCGGCGTATTCAACAACTCGCCGCACAAGTTGCTTCAACTCGACCCTGGGTGGTGGTTCAGGATTGGGCCACCCTGCTAGGAACGGGCGAGGCAGTTGCAACCGGTTGCCTAACTGCCGACGGGTTGCACCTCAAGACAGACTGTCTTGATGTAGCGGCTAGAGCCCTGAGGGACTTACCACCGATAGCGTGATCGGCCCCAGCACTCAGCTTCTGGGCCACATTCGCGGCAACTGCTTAGCTCCTTCGCGTGGTGAGCGTGACGGGAGTTGCGGTGAACTTGAACTCCGCACCCGTGCTGAATCGGGTGAGCGCAACCTCGTTTGATTCACCGGCCGCTGTATCGGTGATTGCGACTCGCCAGGCAGCAAGGTCACCCTCAGTTGGGGTGATGGGTGTGCAACGCGCGAACGGGTTGACGGCCTGAACGATTGCTTGGAGCGCTTGATCATGGCCATCTGCAAGCAGGGTGATCCAAGATTCTCTACCCGACTCTTGAGTCGCCAAGCATGGTCCGAGCCTGAGCAGCAGTTGCTCAGTACCGCTATCAGAACTGGCGCTGTAGCTCACCCCAAAATCAACGTAGCTGCGCGGATGAAACGCAGGGTGCACCTCGAGGACCTGAGCAATCGCATCAAGGCCCGCTTGAGCACCCGCATCAGCGCCCGGTTCACTGTCGCCGCCGCTGCTTGTCGCATCCCCGTTCGCGAAAGCTCGGTGGAGTCGCTCGGCTGTCAGGCCAGCGCTGCCGATGAATTGCTTTGCGCCGATGTTGGCAGCCGCCTCGGTCCCAAATCGATCCTCAATGGCGGCGAGCAGCGAGATCACCAGTAAATGGGACTGCAGGCAGAACTCGTTGACGAGGGCCAGCAATGTGGTCCGAGTGAACTGCTCCAGTTGTAGGTCGGGGTCGAGCGGGCACGAATAGTCCGCCCAGCCATCGGAAGAGTCAAGGCTGTTCGCAGCCAACTCCGGGATAGGCAGCGAAGCAGCGTTGGTCGCTCCGACACGCTTAGCGAGTTCGGGGTATGGGAGCGGGTCGAACTGCTCGTTGATTTCTACCGTCCAATGACAATGCGGGGACCTTCCCTCTGGAACCCGTGGCGGTCGATGAATGGGACGCACCTGCGCATAGGGGCTTGTTGCTGTTGCCGTGGCATCAAAGGTTGGGTCCTCGATGGCATGACACATGGTGGTCACGTACTCGGCGCCCATTGGTTCAACGTCCATCAGCGCACCGCAATGATCAAGCCAGAACTCTCCGTGGTTTTCGTCAATCACGGTGTAGCGAAAATCCATGAACTCAGGAGGCGCTCCAATATCAAACTGCATACCCTTAAAAATCGTCTCCACGTCACCCTTACCGAAGCGCAAGAGTTGCTGCATGCGTTTGGTGTAGACCGGGCTTGCACCCATCCACTCGGCAATCGCAATCTCTCCCATGACCTCTCGGTCATAGGCACTAATCACATGCGGCATTCCTGCCCGATCCATCAACTGCCCTGCAAGCAAAAACTCCCGGCCAAGCACAGCAAGCTCATCACGCGTGAACTCGTCAAAGCTCCGAAGATCCCCGGGATCAAACACCGTTAGCTCTGACTCTGATCTGGACTCTGATTTGGACTCTGATTTGAGCTGTGCGGCGCCTCGAGTCCCAGAGCGGAGCGAAGGCTCTCCAAGCCAAGCTCGGCAAAGGGAACTCCGCAGTCCAACTCCTCGCCCATTTGGATGGCCAGCGCCAAGTCTTTGGTACCCAGCGTTGCGGTGTGGCCGAAGATGGGCCGGAGACCGTCCTCGGGGGCCATCTCGCCTGCCGAATCGCGAATCATGATCGCTCCGGCACCGCCAGTAATGGAGTCTGAGTGGCGAACAACCTCGCCCAACTTTGCAATGTCCAAGCCAGCGGCCTCAGCCAAACGCTGTGCCTCTCCAACTACTGCAAACCCGACAAACGAAATCAGGTTGCGGGCAATTTTGGTATGGGTACCTGCCCCCACCGGACCCATGTGCTGAGTCATGGTTCCAAGCAGGTCGAACACGGGCTGACACTTGGCCACGGCCTCATCCGAGCCGCCCACCATGAGAGCCAAGGTTCCGGCATAGGCCCCCATTGCCCCACCACTCACCGGAGCATCGATCAGTTCCACCTGCGCGGCTGCCGCTAACGCGGCTAGCTCAACAGCAGACTCTGCGCTCACCGTTGAATGCACTGCAACCACAGTGCCCGGTAACGCAGTTGCAAGAATCCCCTCGGGGCCTTCGAGCACGGCACGGACCTGTTCGGCGTTTTGCACCATCACGCAGATGACCGAGGCTCGCTCGGCCACGGCGGCACCGTTGGCTACGGCAACGGCACCCTTTGCTACGAATGGCTCGGTGGCTTCTTGGCGAGCGTCACAGACCACCAGCCCACCTGGCCAATCGCGCAGCCGGCGAGCCATCGGGGCACCGATGTTTCCTAGTCCAATGAATCCAACTGCTGATCGGTCTTGCATAACTACTCCTTATAAATCCTCGCCGCTAAATGCTGCGGGCGAACTACCCCTGAATAATTCTGAGCGCCCGAGTCGGGCAATACTTCACAGCAAGTTCAATTGCAGCGCGCTGGTCTTCACCCGGAGCGGAATCAATCAGTTCAACCTGGCGGTCATCGTTGACACGAAACACCTCTGGCGCCTCTGATTCGCAGACTCCGTGGCCTTGGCAGAACTCCAGATTGATCTCCACCTGCAAGCCCACTGGCTCCGCCATCACACACCCGCCTCTTGCGGCACTCGAACCCGGCGGCGATATTTGACCGAACATGGCTGAGCTAACTGCACCACCATTCGGGCATGGTCGTTGCGGTAACTCTCGGGCGGCTGACTCAGCTCAAAGGTCCAGTCTTGCAACAACACCGAACAGATTGCTTTGAGCTGCATCATCGCAAAGTTGGCTCCAATACAACGGTGGCGACCAGCGCCGAACGGAATCCAGCTCCACGGGTTTTCGATGTCATCACGACGAGGTTCCATATAGCGATACGGGTCATACACATCAGGGTCTACAAAAGCTTCGGGTAGGCGATTCGACACGCTGAGCGACACCCCGACTAGCTTGCCGGCATCGATATTGACACCCTCAACTTCGAACTCTTCGAGTGCGAGTCGCAGCAGCAGAATCAACGGTGGATGCAGCCGCAACGACTCCTTCAGGCAAGACTCCAGCAGCGGAATCTCTCGCAGCGCCTGATAGCTCACCTCGGATCCATCAGCGAACAGTTCATCAAGTTCGGCGTTTACTGAGTTCATCAAATCTGGGTGGCGAAGCAGTTCAATCAACGTCCAGGACGCAGTGCCCGCCGTGGTGTGATGCCCCGCAAAGATCAGCGAGATGAACATGCCGGTCACTTCGTGTGCGCTGAAACGAAGTGCGCCGTCAGCGTTGCGAACCGACAACATCACATCGAGCAGATCCATGTCCTCTTTGTCTGGAGTCGGTGCCGCTAAGCGCTTGTCCATTATCTCTTCGATGAGCACAACAAGTCCGGCACGCGACGCGTCACGGGCACGGAAACTCTCGATATCCATATAGGGATCGACAAAAGCGAGCGCATCAGTCCCCTGCTCAAGACCGTGAAACAACTCAGCGAAGCGCACATCAAGTTCTTCACGGAACTTCTGCCCGATCAGACAGGCAGTAGAGGTGTAGATAGTGAGCTCGGCAAAGAACTCGAGCAGGTTGATTTCACCTTCCTCATCCCAGTTGGCCACCATGCGCTCGACCTCGCTGGCAATCTTTTCGGCGTGGCCACGCATGAACTTGTCTCGCAGCGATTGGTTCTTCAGCATTTCTCCGCGGCGCTCGGCTGATGCATCGAACACCACGCCCTCACCAAAGATGGGTTTCATAAACGGGTAGGCCGCCGCCTGATCGAGTTCTTCCTCGGATGCCCGAAAGAACGCCGAGTTGGCCTCGGCGCCACTCAGCAACACCACCTGCTTATCTGCCAGGCGAAACTCGCCGATGTCTCCACATTCATCACGAACGCGCTGCATCAGCCCGATTGGATCGCTGCGCAACTCCTCGAGATGCCCGGTGTTGCCATCGTCACCCGAAACCTTTTGCGGAACTGAACTTGTGTTCATCAATTGCCCCCTTGAGTTGTTGAGACAGGCGCCTCGGGCTGTACTTCAAGCACTGCATATCGGGTGCCTTTAGCAACGGTGACCATGGCCAAAACGGCCGCAGCCAGGCCATCTGGCAGGAGCGTTCCGCTGTGACGCATCAGACCCCAATGCGTCCACGACTCAATCAACTCATCGATCTTTGACGCATCCCAAGTTGAGCCCTGCTCAGTAGATGACGGGCCCGGACGCACGATGCCGACTCGGACTCCAGTGCCTTCTGCCTCCATTGCCATGGCCATGGCAAAACCCTCAAGGCCCGACTTGGACGCCACGTACGCAGCCATATGGGTGCGCGGTGACAGCGCAACCTCGGAGGTCACAAAGACGACATCGCCGCGGGATCGCTCAATCATTGGCGGCACTAAGTAGTGCACCAGTGCCTGCGCTCCCAGCAGATTTACTTGCAACTGTCGAGCGAACTCATCGGGCCGGGCACCGACTGCAGTAATGGGCTGCACATCACCGGCGTTCGAAACCAGAATCTCGATCGGGCCAAGCTCGGCCATAGCCACATCGGCAAATGCAGCGATCGACTCGGTATCGGTCAGGTCAAGCGGCAAGGCCAGAGCCTCGCCTCCAGCTGCGCGAATCCCAGCAGCGATCTCTTCGCATCGATCTACTCGCCGAGCGCCGAGTACTACGGGGTGACCAGCGGCGGCGAGTGCAACAGCCGTCGCTTGGCCGATTCCAGAGGAGGCTCCAGTAACTACGGCGGCTCGGCGTTCGGGGTGAGGGGCAAAACGAGGCATCAGTGCGCTCCATTAGTAATCGGGGAAACAGGAAGTGGCTCGGTTCTTAGGCTGACCATGCTGGGAAGTGAGGCAAACCCGCGAACGTTGACCGAGTGGACTCGCTTCGTTTCAGCTGCGTCGATCTCGTAGCTCGAGACGGCAGATACCAGTTCTTGAAGCGCCACTTGAGCCTCAAGCCGAGCGAGTGAGGCTCCCAAACAGAAATGTCGGCCGAAACCGAAGCTGGCAATCTGAGGCAAGGACTCCGGTCGGTCAAGGTCATAGCTATCGGGGCTACTGAACACCCGTGGGTCACGATTCGCGGATCCAACTAACAAGACCACTCGATCGCCAGCCGGGATCACTCCACCGTGCAACTCAATATCGCAGGTAGTTATTCGAGCCAGGAGTTGAGTGGAGGTGTCGTAGCGCAACGTCTCTTCAACCCAGGTAGGGATTTTGGAGGGGTCGGCAAAAACCTTGTTGCACTGCTCAGGGTTTCGCCATGCCCAGTACCACGCGTTGCCCAGCAACTTGGTGGTGGTCTCGTTGCCAGCCACCACCATGAGAAACAAGAAACCGATGATCTCATCATCATTCAGGCGGTCGCCGTCGATCTCGGCTGCAAGCAAGGCCGAGGTCAGGTCCTCGGTTGGGCGTGCCCGCCGCTCGGCCAGCATCTCTGTGTAATAGACCACCAAGTCCATTGCGGCAGCAATCCCCTCGGGGGGAACGTCCTGCACTCCTTCTTCGCGATGCACCAACAGGTCCGACTTGATGCGCAACTCGTCGCGGTCCTGCACGGGCACACCGATGAGTTCAGAGATGACATCCATCGGAAGGCGACCTGCAAAATCTTTGATGAAGTCAAAGGGCTCGCCGTCTTGCAGATTGGCCAAATACCCGCGAGCGATTTCACGAATTCGCGGCTCAAGCTGGGCTACGCGCCGTGGAGTGAATCCACGTGACACAAGTGCCCGCATGCGGCCATGCATGGGCTGGTCCATGGCAAGAAACGACATGGTCTTATAGGCATGCGGCCCAGAAGCCATGGGATCAAGCGAGACTCCGTGTGAGGAAGAAAGCCGGGTGACATCGCGGAATCCGTCGATCACATCAGCGTGTCGAGAGATGGCCCAGAACCCCATCTTTGCGTTGTGGTAGAGCGGAGCCTCTTCGCGAAGGCGCTCATAGATCGGGTACGGGTCCTCATGAAACTCATATGCATAGGGATCGAACTCAATAGTCATTTTGTTACTCCAGGCACCACTAGTTGAACTGCGCGGGCAAGATAAAGCGGCAACTCGGAATAGGTCATATGCCCAACTCCGGCATGCATCAGGGCACCCGAAATTACAAACTCCAAAGTTCCCAATACATCGGGATCGGCTTGATCACCCAGCGCAGTACTCAACCGACGGCGCATCTCTGCGCCGATCCGGTCTCGCAACAAGGCCACCTCGGCATCGGTGGCAAGCATGGCCGCTGTGCATGCAGCAGCTAGTTCCGGTTCGTCTGCCACAAGCAGAGACAGGTCGCTCATGGTTGCGCTGACCCGGTTCACCGCACTACGGCGACGGTCGACTGGGGTTTCTGGCAAGGCCCACAAGCGCCGCCAGAAAACCTCGGTCACCAGATGCTCCCGCGAGGTGAAGTATGTATAGGCCGTAGCCGGTGCGACCCCTGCCCGTCGCGCCACGTTGCGCACGGTCAGGTGCTCGTAGCCACCGAAGCGCAACTCCTCGACTGCTGCAGCTATCAGGTTCTCAACAGTTCGACTCTGCTTGGCTGACAGGCCGCTACGCGTTGGCTCGGGTGAGTCAAGTGGCTGTGCCGCTGCCGTCGACGCGCCAAGTTGGGTGCGCTCTCTCAACGGGGCAATAGCAGAACTGGACATGTGTCCAGAAACTAGTCCAGCAAGATTGGCAGCGTCCACCAACTTTGCAGATTGCTGTCCGCTCGCGTGCACAGATACCCCCAACATGTAGCCGGCACTGCGATAGTGGATAAGACTGACCCACCGTGACCGCTGAATCAGGTGCCGCCGCTGAAACCCAGACTGCCAAGGTTCGGCCCGCAAATACCTGTGTCATTCCGCTGAATCCGCAGGGTTGGGCGC
>CAMDAT010000040.1 GCA_945888825.1 Bifidobacterium breve
CTGCGGGCGATTGTCAAGGATCCAAACATTGACATGGTGATCATTCCGATCACCGGTGCATTGGCAACAATCTCGGCACCCATGGCTAGAGACATTGTAAAAATCTCGGAAGAGACCAAGAAGCCAATCCTTGTTGTCTGGGGGTCACCCACTTGGGATGAGGTCTACGAACAGATTCTGATTCCCTCTCAGATTCCCGTCTTCAGAACCTTTGCAAACTGTGTGCTTGCAGCTAGCGCCTACTTTGAGCATCACGAATTCGCTGAGCGATACAAGAGCCCTATTCACCTTCTCGCCAAGAAGCCCTCGACAACAGCAGCGAAGGTCGCACCGCTGCTTGCCGGGTCTGGCGCCCTTGGCGAACTTCAATCCAAACAGGTACTCGCTGCCTACGGCATCCCTGTTACTCGCGACTTCCTGTGCAGCAGCGCCGGACAGGCCGCCAAGATTGCGAAAAAAGAGTTCGGCGGGGCCGCAGTGGTGATGAAGATTGCGTCGGCAGAGATTCTGCACAAGTCAGACCTAGACCTGGTTCGCATCGGGGTGACTGGCGCAGCAGAAGTCCGCAAAACCTTTGATGAGTTGATGGCCGTAGCTACCCGGCGGGCCAAAGGCGCGCAGATCGATGGGGTGCTGCTGTGTGAAATGGCCGACCCTGGGATCGAATGCGTAGTCGGGGTATCACGAGATGAACTCTTTGGTCCTGTAGTGATGTTTGGCCTAGGCGGAGTCTTTGTTGAGGTGTTTGGAGACGTGGCATTCCGGGTACCACCTTTTGATCGCGACGAGGCACTTCGCATGATTGAACAGACAGTCGGCTCGGCACTGCTTCATGGCCAACGAGGGTCCAAGCCCGTCAAGATCTCGGCCGTGGTTGACGTGCTGATGAAGGTGCAGAAACTGGCGATGGATAACGCATCCACCATCAGCGAACTCGACATCAATCCCCTAGTCGTGCGAGCCAACGGGGTCGTAGCACTTGACGCTCTCATTGTTCGCGAGCCGAACACAGTCGGGTGAGGGACCAAACGGCAATTGCCGGAATTGGAACGACTGAATTTGCCAAGCAAATCGACCGGTCCGAAAGGCGCCTGGCATTGGAGGCGATTCAAGCCGCTCTGCTCGACGCAGGGATTGAACCAAGCGAGGTTGACGGCCTCTCGTGTTACTCCATGGAGTCCACCGAAGAGATCGACATTGCCCGCAATCTCGGCCTCGGTGACCTGACTTGGTTTTCTAAGGTTGCCTATGGCGGCGGTGCCGGCTGCGGAGTTGTGGGACAAGCGGCCCTTGCTGTGGCGAGCGGGCAATGCTCAGTAGCCATTGCATGGCGGTCTCGGAAACGAGGCGGCCGGGGCAGTCGCCCCTGGGCGGGAGTCAGCCAACGCGTCCAAGGCGACCAGCAGCGGTGGACTCGCCCCTACGGCATGCTTCGACCAGTAGATGAGATTGCGATGCTGACCACCCGGTACCAGCATGAATTCGGGGCTACTCGCGATCACCTTGCAAATGTTGCACTCGCTGCTCGGCGCCATGCGAACGCCAACCCCGAAGCGCTGATGTTCGATCGACCGATGACGCGCGAGGACTACATGGCTGCGCGCTGGGTGAGCGAGCCACTCTGCTTGTTTGATAACTGCCTCGAGACCGACGGAGCCTGCGCAGTGGTCATTACTAGCGCCGAGCGGGCCAGAGACTTGCGTCAGCCTGCGGCGCTGATTCACTCCTGGGCTCAGTCCCTACCTCAACAGCACCAGACGATGACCAACTTCTTCTGCCAGGATCCACTGCGTGGGCCATCTTGGGCCTGCGCCGAGAAGCTCTGGTCACTCGCAGAGGTCAAACCAGACGAGGTGGATGTGGCGCAGTTGTACGACGCGTTCAGTCCGCTCGTGTTGCTGTCCTTAGAGGGCTACGGATTCTGCGAGCGCGGTGAGGCTGGACCCTTCACAGAAGACGGTGGAATTGAGCTTGGAGGGCGGTTACCTGTGAACACCTCTGGCGGGGGTATGTCCGAGGCGTACCTCCACGGGTTCAATCTCATTATTGAAGCTGTTCGGCAGGTTCGAGGAACCTCCACTAATCAAGTCCCCGAGGCAGAGTTTTCACTGGTGACCTCGGGAGATGGGGTTCCCACGGGCGCCCTGCTACTCAGGAGCGACCGATGATTGAAGGTCTGTTGCTACCGGGAATGGACGAGGACTCAGAGCCATTCTTTGGTTTTACTGCAGCCCACGAACTTCGCGTTCAGTGCTGCAGCAACTGTGACAGCGCTCGCATGCCACCCCGGCCGATGTGTCCGAACTGTCAGAGTCTTGAGTCAGTTTGGGAACTGCTGTCTGGTAGCGGGACTATCTGGTCCTACTGCGTTCCTCATGGACCGCTACTTCCCGCCTATTCGGCCCTCGCCCCCTTCAACTTAATCATCGTAGAGATCCCTGAGCATCCAGCAATTCGCTTCTGCGGCAACCTCGTGGCCTCACCGAACGGGGCAATCAACGAGATCGACCATGCCGGAATCCGCATTGGTGAGCCAGTGCAGGTGGTGTTTCCCGAACCTGTGGATGGCGTGGTGCTCCCCCGCTGGCAACGACAAGGAGCGACTAACTGATGAAGATTGGATTAGCCCTGGCGCGTACCCGACCAGAACTCTTTAGCGAAGCAACTGTTGCAGCTGAAGCTGCAGGCTTTGAGTCAGTCTGGCTCTCAGACCATCTGGTCTTTCCGAGCAATATGGCAGGAGGACCACAGCACTTCCGAGGATCTTCCGATGAGCAGGGCTCCGAAGTGATTCCTGGGCCACCGCCAACCACCCCCATTTATGAGGTGGGAGCGATGCTCAGTTTTCTTGCTGCTAAGACGCAGACAATCAGGTTAGGAACCTTTGTGTACCTGTTGGGGATTCGCCACCCGTTTGTGGCTGCTCGGGCCGTGAGCACCGTCGACATTTTGTCGGGTGGTCGCGTTGAACTTGGGGTTGGATCGGGCTGGCTTCGTTCCGAATGGGTAGCGGCTGGGCTGGAACCAAAGACTCGGGGCGCTCGACTCGAGGAGTCAATCGCCCTCTGTAGGCGCTTGTGGACCGAGGAAGCAGTGGAGCATCAGGGTGAGTTTTGGAAGTTCCAAGAAGTTGCCTTCGAGCCGAAGCCAGTGCAGGAGGCCATACCGATTTTGATTGGCGGAGAATCCGAGGTTGCGCTCGATCGCGCCGCTCGCATCGGCGATGGGTGGATTGGAATGAACCACACTCCAACTAGTGCTGCTAGTGCGGTTGATCGCCTGAGATCCGCAGAAGCTCGAGTTGGGCGAAGCTCGAACCCGTGCACCGTAACCATCGGGGGCTCGATCATTTCGGCCGAAGAGTTTCGGGAGTACAAGCAGGCTGGGGTTGACCGCGTGATCCTTGCCCCATGGAACCGAGTGCGAGACACGCTCTCCGCGATCGAACAGTTCGGTGAGGATTTTCTGCAGTCAGGGCCGAACTAGCTGGCTGATTTTGGTACTGCACGCGCTGCAAGATCAATGATGCGAACCGGAGAATCCGGCCGCACAATTTCTTTCCCAGAAGGGACTGCCGAGGTATCAACGCCAACGGCCTGCTTGCGAAGCGCAGCCACCGTTGCCTGTTCGATGGGCAGATGCGCAAACGGGTCATAGTGAAAGAGCCGCATGGCGTTCTGATAGGTAATCGCCCGAATCTCATCGTCTGGAATACCAATAAGGGATCGAGATAAGCGCTCTGGCGACTCGGGCCAGGTGGAATCCGAATGCGGGTAGTCGCACTCCCAAGTCATCTGCTCGATCCCCACGTCATCTCGATTTTTGAGACCCGAGGCATCATCGATGAAGCAGGTGATGAAGCGTTCATGGAACAACTCGGAGGGTTTCATCGGAAGGTCTTGGCCCGTCCAGGCTTGGTGATGCTCATAGACGTAGTCGACCCGCTCTAAGAAGTACGGAATCCATCCAATTCCGCCCTCGGAGAGCGCAAAGCGCACCAGAGGGAACTCTGTCATAACTCGAGACCACAACAAGTCAGCTGCTGCTTGCACCAGGTTCATTGGCTGTAGCGAAATCATCACGTTGATGGGCGCCTCGACGGATGTAATCGTCAACTGTGAAGAGGAACCGATATGTAGGCACACAACGGTTCCGGTGTCGCTGACTGCCTGCCAGAACGGATCCCAATGCTCGTTATGAAAGCTGGGCCAACCGAGCTTTTCTGGATTCTCGGAGAAGGTCACCGCTCTGCAGCCTTTGGCGGCCATCCGGTGCACTTCGGCTGCCATCAACTGCGGATCCCAAACGGGTGGGAGCGCGAGCGGAATGAACCGGCCGGGGTAACTCCCACACCACTCGTCAACATGCCAATCGTTATACGCCTGAAGCATGGCCAGAGCGACCTGCTTATCTTCGGTTCTTGCAAAGAGTTGCCCACAGAACTGTGGAAACGAGGGGAAGCACATCGAGCCAAGTACGCCGTTGGCGTTCATGTCTTGTACCCGGTCATGAATGTCGTAACAGCCGGTTCGCATCTCGGCGAATGTGGTGGGCTCGATCCCGTACTCCTCGTGCGGCTTGCCGGCCACGGCATTGAGACCAATGTTGGGAAGCTGCTGGCCCTCGTAGAGCCACACATCGCTTCCATCCTCGGCTACCACCACTCGAGGCGCAGCATCTTTGTACTTCGCAGGCAGATGGTTTTGGAACATGTCTGGCGGCTCGACCACATGGTCATCCACTGAGATCAGAATTAGGTCATCAGTATTCACGATTCGCTCACTTTCGACAGTCTCAGATCAGTCATTTTTTAGGAACGATGCAGCAGGTTCATGACTGTGGTTACGGCTACTTCCTCAGAAGAATCGGTATATGTGGTCTCGATGACCACGAACGTCATGGTTCGATCGCCTTTTTCTTTTTGATAGATATCGCGAACGATTCCCTCTTGGCGGAGTTTCTCGCCGACCACCACGGCCCGGTGATAGGTGAACTCCTGCTCACCGTGCAGGATCATTCCGCCAGTGGCCATCAAAGAGCCCATCACTTCAGCCATCGGGTTGCTTACTCCCCGCTCAATTTCTGGCTGCTCTTCTTCCCACTGGCCATAACTCTGGGCGGCCGAAAAAAAGTAGGTAGGCGGAGTCGGGATATTGGTAAAGCCATCAGATACTGCTAGGTCAAGGTTGCGATAGATCTTGGACGTATCAAGTACCGCTGCCGCAAACGCTGTCACGGTTGCCCGTTCGATGGTGACCACTCCCGATGAGGTGGTCCGGCCGATGTACTGTGCGAAGTCGATCTCTGTCATGGCTTCTGACTCCCCCTGTTTGCAGCTTTGCTACGGTGTCGACCTAACTGACGTGAATGTCAGTTAGAGCCATTATCTAATCACATTGCCGGGATGTAGCGGCACCGAAAATACGAACCGCAGATCTGCTGCGAAAATCAGGGGGAATCACTATGGGCATCGTTTCAGGCAAGATCGCCATTGTTACTGGGGCTGGTCGAGGAGTTGGCCGGGGTGAGGCTATGGAACTTGCAGCTCAAGGAGCACGGGTTATCTGTAACGACCTTGGTTCGAATTCGAAAGGTGAAGGAGCAGATGCGGCTCCCGTAGATACCACCGTGCAACTCATCAACGAACGCGGCGGTGAGGCAGTTGCCAACTATGAAGATGTCTCCTCTTGGGAAGGATCAGAGCGAATTGTTGCCCAAGCTATTGACACCTGGGGAGCGCTCGACATTCTGGTGAATAACGCTGGAATCTTGCGTGACCTCACCATTGTTCGCATGGGGGAAGAGGACTGGGACAAAGTCATTGCGGTACACCTCAAAGGCACGTTCAATATGACTCACCATGCATGCGTGTACTGGTCTGATGAGTCAAAGGCCGGACGCGTTCGCAAGGCATCAATTGTCAACACGGTTTCCTCGGCTGGGTTGCAGGGCAACCCAGGCCAAGCCAACTACGGCGCAGCCAAAGCGGGGATTGCTGCTCTGACGATGATTACTGCTCTGGAGGGCGAACGATACGGTGTTCGCGCCAACGCCATCGCCCCTGGTGGAGCTACTCGAATCGTCAACGATGCCATGCCGCAGATCCCCGTCCGCGAGGCAAATGAGGTTGCTGATGGTGAGTTCGAACGCCTCAATCCAGGCAACTCTGCACCCATGGCTGTCTGGTTGGCCTCGGAGGAGTCGCTCTTAATCTCTGGACAAGTGTTCCGTGCCGTTGGGGCAGACGTCACGCACTATCACGGCTGGTCACTCGGAGCGACTGCCTCGAACACCGTGAAGGGAGAGCCACAGAAATGGGACCCAGAGCGCATGAGCAGCGCTCTCTCGAAGGGCCTCTTTGGTCTGCGGCCAGGTGGATTGCAGATTCCGAGCAAGGCCTAACAAGGTGGCCTCACTTGAGTCTCAGGAGTTCGAGACCCTTCTGTACGAAGAGCAAGACGGTGTTGCCACGGTCACACTCAATCGCCCGGAAGTGGCCAACGCGTTCGATTCCCGGATGCAGCGCGAACTCCGGCATCTGTGGCGAACTCTTCGTCACCATGACGATGTTCGCTGCATCGTTCTGACTGCTGCCGGAGATCGAGCCTTCTGCACGGGAATCGACCGTACCGAACAGATGGGTAGCGAGTCCGAGCGAGACTCAGAAGTTCATACTGGCTCTCGAAGCACGCCGTTTCACTTTGATGACCCCGGGGAGTGGATCGGGCCAAAGGCCAATGATTTGTGGAAGCCAGTCATCGCTGCGGTCAATGGCATGGCCTGCGGAGGGGCGTTTTATCTGCTCGGCGAAGTGGAGTTCATCATTGCGGCCGAAAACGCAACCTTCTTCGACCCACATGTGACCTATGGGATGTGTGCAACTTTCGAGCCGATTCAGATGCTGCAGAAAATGCCTTTCGGAGAAGTCATGAGGATGTCCCTGATGGGGAATCACGAGCGACTCTCCGCGGAACGCGCCTATCAGATCGGTCTGGTTTCTGAGGTAGTTCCCGCTCAGGAGCTAGCAGCCGCAGCAGCGCACTGTGCCAAAGTCATTGCCTCGGCTCCGGCACTCGCTGTGCAGGGCACCATCCGTTCCATCTGGGCGGGCTTGGAACTCAGCCGAAGTCAAGCACTCGGTTCGGGCTACTCGTTCATTGGGCTGGGAACGAGTCAGGAATCAATCAAGGAAGGGCAAGAATTCTTTGCCTCTGGCCAACGCATCGAGTGGCGTTTGCGGTGATGAATTCGACGGTATCAGGCGGGAACTCCTGCAAAGAACCCGCGATGAATGACCGTGGCCGCTGTGTCGAGGACCAGATCGTCCGGACCCAAGTCTTGGTTGACGATCAGAGATGTAAACCGTTCCATCATCGAGACCAATGCAACCACCCTCAGCGGGCCGTCCTCGGGGTGCGAGCGAGACATGCGTTCCATCAACGCTTCTGCGATCGAGGCAAAAGAGTCCAACCCCAATTGGGTGAGCTCAGCGTTATTGAACTGGTTCTCAACCCAGGCTCGCACCACTACCCCATAGGAGCGATAGAGAGCCAAGAACTCAGTCAACCAGGCTCGCAAAGCCTCTCGGCCAGAGGCATCAGCAGAGATCTCACCAAGGGCCTCGGTCATCGCTCCAAGTTCTCGGGCACACTCTCGCGCCAACTCAAGGACCAAGGCCTCTTTATTCGGGAAGTACAAATAGAAGCTGCCGTGCGAGACCTGCGCCACAGACACCACATCGTCTACTCGGGCAGCGTGATAGCCGCGTTCGGCCAGCACCTGTTTGCCTGCCTGGAGCAGTTTGGTGCGCGTGGCGGCGCCTTGTTGACGATGGACTGGTTGCTTGGTTGCCATAAGGAATTCCTGTGCTCGCCGACACGGTAAGACAAGCGGGTCGTGTGTTTGGCAAGCGTAGCTTCCAGATCGCCCCCTCTGGATGGGCCATGAGCTACGAGCAATTGAACCGATGGTCAGATGAGGTAGCTGTTGGGTTAGCGCAGCGCGGAGTGCGTGAGTCCTCGGTGGTTGCACTCGTACTTCCAACGTGTCCTGAGTACACGGTGTTGTACGCAGCCTGCGCGAAATTGGGGGCACTCACGGCAGGTGTGAATCACCGACTCACGCAGGTTGAACGCGAGCGTGTGCTTACAACAGTTCAGCCAGACCTCATCCTGAGCACTCCAGAACTGATGGAATCTAAGGAATCTACCGAACTGATCCAGCCCTCTACAGCCACGTCGCCAAGCCTTGCTAGCCCCGAGGCCGACCAGATTGAAGCCGAGGTCCTAGCCGAGCTTCGCGTTCCTGATGGATCGCCCGCATCGCTGACTGAGGACCTTGACCGGCCGATCTGCATCGTGTTCACCTCTGGTACCACGGGCACCCCCAAAGGGGCAGTTTTTGGGGGTCGCCAACTGCAGTTCATCTGCCATGTCGACACCCAACACATGTGGAACAGCCCTCAAGAACCAGCTGTTGATTCTTCCGCAGGAACCTCGCTCACACACCTCGGTCCGATGACCAAATTGCTGGGAAATCTGCACCGAGGGGGCACCAGCCATCTGATGAAAAAGTGGACCGCCCTTGGTGAGCTTGAAGCCACCGAGCAGTTCCGCATGCCAGTGATTGCGGGGATACCCACTCAGCTTGCCTTGATCCTGCATCACAAATCCTTTGATGAGTTCGACCTATCTTGCGTGCAGGCGGTGATTATCGGTGGTGGCCCCGCCACGCCGGCGCTCATTTCTGAAGCCAGAGAGCGCCTTGGTGTGCCTGTGGCAGTTCGTTACGCATGTACCGAAGCCGGAATTGGAGTGGGAACCTCCTTTCAGGACCCTCCCGAGGATGCTCTGCAGTCGGTCGGTCGCCCGCACTCCGGGGTGGAGCTCACGGTGAGATCCGAGGCCGGGGAACTGCTCGAACTTGGCGAGATTGGTGAGATCGCTCTTAAATCGCCGGCCGTCACGTCTGGCTACTACAACGACCCGGATGCCACCGCCGCCGCTTTTTGCAGCGACGGTGCTGTGCGTACCGGCGACTTGGGCCACCTTGACGAGTCTGGTCGGTTACACCTTGTGGGTCGCGCCAAAGAGATGTATATCCGCGGCGGCTACAACGTGTACCCGATGGAAGTTGAGGCCGTGCTGTCTCAGCATGCCGATGTGGCCGAAGTGGTAATCGTGCCTCGGCTGGACCCGATTATGGGAGAGATTGGGGTTGCCGTGCTCGTGCCTCGTGACCCGCTAAATCCGCCCACGCTTGAAGCTCTGAGGAGCTTTGCTGGCGAGCAGATCGCACCATTCAAGCTGCCTTCGGAGTTGCTGATCCGCGACTCGCTACCGCTCACGCCCATGGAAAAAATTGATCGCAAGGCAATCCGGGAGGAACTATGACGAAGAGACTGAGCGCCGAGGACTTGCAGGGACCTCACCGAGCATTCGTGACTGCACCCTTTCGCGGGGCTGGCCTTGAGATGCTCCAGCAGGTGGCGGATGTAGTGCTCGACCCGTGGATCGAGCATGTCCCCCTGCGGATTTGGGACGGCGCCAAACTGGCAGAGCAAGTGCAGGATTACTCGGCAAACATTCTGATTGTTGAGTCAGACTTTGTCATGGGCCCCGAGATCATGGAGGTCGGCCTGCAGATCATCGGATCATGCAGGGGTGATCCGAATAACGTTGACGTAACCGCTGCGACTGAACACGGAATTCCCGTGCTCTTTGCGCCGGGTCGTAATGCCGACGGGGTGGCCGAGATGACAATTGCGCTGTTGTTTGCCGTAAACCGTCATCTACTCGAGGCCGATGCCGATCTGCGCGCTGGGCAGGTCTTCAAAGGGGACAGGCTTCCCTATCAGCGGTTTCGGGCCTGGCAGCTTGCAGGCCAAACGGTTGGGATCATCGGCCTTGGGGCAGTCGGTCGAGCAGCATCTTGGCGCTTTGCCGGCCTTGGCATGAACGTCTTGTCATTCGACCCGTTCAACCCTGCGGCCACGCACACCAACCTTGAAGAGATGCTTCCTCACTGTCAGGTGGTCTCGATGCACGCTGCTCCCACGCCAGACACGCTCGCCATGATGGGTGCACAGCAGTTTGCTGCCATGCCCGAAGGTTCGGTCTATCTGAACTCGGCGCGCGCAGGCCTGCACGACCTGCAAGCGTTACTCGAGGCACTCGAGTCTCAGCACCTGTCCGGGGCTGGCCTCGATCATTTTGATGGCGAACAACTCCCACCCGGTCATGGGTTACTGGCTCGCACCGACGTCGTGCTCACTCCCCATATCGGCGGCGCAACCTATAACACCGAAGTAAACCATTCCATGATGATCGCTGCCGATGTGGCCGCGATCCTTGCAGGAGAAATGCCGCAACACTGTGTCAACCCGGAGGTTCTCTAGATGCGCAATCTTGACCAAGTGAAAGTAGCCGTGCTGGCTGCATCGAAAACTATGTATGCGCGCGGGTTAGTTGAGGGAACTGCCGGCAATGTGTCTGGCCGCGTCGGCCAGGACCGAGTTGTGGTGACGCCGTCTTCGGTTGGCTACGAGGAGATGACCTTGGACGACCTTGTCCTGGTAGACCTTGATGGAAATACCATCGAAGGCAGCAGGTCACCCACATCTGAAAAAGCACTGCATCTTGAGTGCTATCGCTCTTACCTAGAAGTGCGCGGCGTGGTTCACTGCCACGCAACCTATGCCTCAATGTTTGCTGCAGCGCAGAAGCCTATTCCTGCCGGTATTGACGAGTTCGTGATCTACATCGGCGGCGATGTTCCCTGCGCTGAGTATCGGCAAAGCGGCTCGGATGAGTTGGCCACAGAACTCGCTCCACATCTACAGAATCGGTCAGCCGCTCTTATGGCAAATCACGGCATGGTGTGCGTAGGAAGTTCCGTAGAGGATGCGCTGAACTCGGCGTTGATCGTTGAGCACAATGCAAAAATCATGTGGGGGGCGGAACTCCTTGGTGGAGTCATATCCCTGCCAGACAAGGCAGTCAACGACTTTCGCAATATCTACGATTATGTTCGCTCAGAAATCTGGGCCACCCGCTGAGTCTCACCGCTGCGCTGAGCGCAGCGCTCCCGGTTCTTCTAACCACAGGTTGAGCGCCTGGGCTCGAGCATTGCGCAGGGTGAACACATGGCGGACTGCTTTTCGAACACGGTGTTGAACTGCTGCTGTGGTCACGACTTGCCGCAACAAATAATCAGCGGCATCTCCATGGTCAGCCTCGGCATAGGCATGCACCGCAAAATTTGGCACCTCGATCCCGTAATGATCTCGTAGGCCCTCGTACATCAATTGCGCGTAACCCGTTGAAGCAGCAAAGCGCTCCCCCGCCCAACCAAAAGCTGCCAAACCTTCTTCGTAGCTGCGGCGCATGTAATACATGGTTCCCAACACTGCACCTAGGGTTGCCGGCTCGGGAACGTAACTCAGTAAATCCTCGTCGCTGATACCCAGCATGCGGGCCCACTCCACCTTCATGGTGACGTGGTTTGCATCACCGGCATAGCCGGTCTCGTCGGCCAAGTTTTGAATCCAGTGAGCAAAGTGCTCACTCTGTTCCAACGTGAGAGCGTCTGGGTCGGGGGCGTTTGCCACGAGCGATGCAAACTCCCCGGTGTAGGTCACCCCCAAGAAGTAATACTCCTTACAAAACCGGCGCAGGCACTCCTCGGATAGCGTCCCATCGGCCACATGCGACCAGAGTTGATTTCGGGTAACGCAGACGCTGCTCTGGATGCCATTGAGCTCGGCCATAAACTCATCCACCGGTAGCGTCTCACGCGTCAGGCCTACCCGAATGTCCTTGAACTCGCGGATCTCATCGGCCATCTCTCCACCATAGAAGATAACTGACGCTCGTGTCAGTTTTGCTATCAGGCGTTGCGAGCCAGCGCCGCAAATCCGCCGGCGCAGGCAGCAGTCAAAGCCTCAGCAGCAGCAGCATCGAGCAGGTTAAACCGAGTTGTAGGAAGGCCTCGAACCAAGTCTGCGGCGCGGCGATCGAAGCTGCTATCACGAGGCAACTCAAAGAAGTCGGCTGCTAAAGCGATGACCTCTTCGGGCTGAGCTACAAGGTCTTCAAAGGCCACTGTAAGCAGTGTTGAGTCAGACAGCGCCTGCGTGGCATCAAGGCCGCGTACCAGTTGCTCTGACCAGTACTGCCCAAACAGTTCCACCGGCGGTTCGGACTCGAGCCAAGCACGAATCAGTCGGTCTACTCCCTCAACCGAGTCATCCGCTGCGTCTACCCCATCGGGAATCTTCCCGTAATACAGCTGCACAGCGAGGCGATAAAAGGGGTGTTCCCGCATACTGAGCGCAACCTCTCGACCATCTCGATACAAGTGCAATACCTTGGCCTCGGGAAACAGCCGTAGAAGGTCACTGAGGTAGTCAACGGAGGATCCAGAGCGTTCAATCCATACCGTGGCTTGCGCGTTCGTAGCCCAGAAGGCGAATAGCGCTCGATAATGATCAGCCAACGGTGCTGATGAGCGAGCCTGCAGCCAAGTCATGGATAGATCGAAGAGCGCATCGGGCTGCTCGCTCAGGGCAGGCAGGGTCGAGACCAAAATCCACGGCAGCGGGTCTGAGTGGCTGTATCGATCCTGTGGGCGAAACGGGTAGGTGACCTCTTCTGCTCGATACCCGCGGGACAACACGTCAGTCATGACTTGGTTTGGGGTTGCCAACAACGCTGCAACCTCGGCCCCCTCACGGGTGCCTTCGGCGAATCGTTGACCCCAATCAAGGCCAGTAAATACCTCATGAAGACTGACCACTTCACGGTGCTGAGCGAGCATGCGCGACAACAGCGTGGAGCCGCACCTTCCGGTTCCCACAACAAAGCGCGCAGGTTGCGCAGGCGCGGTCATCGACGAAGCCTGCGCTGCAAGTCAGCTCGACGCGATCGCAGGATTTCTGAACGTTGCTGTGGTGTCACTCGCGCAGTGCCTGCTGGAAGTTCCCGTTGCACTTGATCCAAAGGGACTCGCCGGTAACTCAGTTCCGGAAGTTGATCTGCCCTCAGGAATCGGACGGCGAGTGTGCCTTGTTCGTAGCCGGCAGGATCGAGCCAGTTCGCTACCCCGGGATCGCTCTGCGCAATGACAAACCTGACTATCCCGTCGGAATCTGCAACTGCCTGGGTGTGATTCAGCGACACTTGCTGCGATCCAACTGCCGCAGATTCCCAAAACCACGTGGCGAGTTGCACCGACCAGTACGAACAGGTTGGTGGCGACAACTCGAGGATCACTGCATCATCTGGCCCGCAGGCATAGCCACCCATGCCGTAGGCCTGACCAGTCAGACCAGTCGCGTTACTCGGCGGCAAGAAGGCCTGAATCGGCCCCGGCTTTGACTGAGCCAAAGCACGTCCCCACTCGGACCAGCAGCGTGCCCCATCGGTCAGCCACAGACCGAGCAGATCGAGACGCTGCCCGAACTCCCGCTGGTTAAGCGGGGGCGGCGGGAGCAATAGGTCCAACCGTTCAACACACAGCGAAGCGGGTGCTTCGCGTCCCCAGTCGCCAAAATATTGTCGAAGAAAAAGATGCGTGGCCTCGGGCTGAGTTTGAAGCCAATAGGACCAAGGTTCCGGTGCGTCCTCCGGAGTGGGCGGCTCTGGGCTGACCCAGATTTCAATGGATCCATCGGGGCCTTGATCCAGCTGTGTCCCCTGAACCGAGGACACGGACTTCCACTCGGTGGCTCGTCCGTCTGCAAAGTGTCCGGTGTTCAGCTGCAATTCGAATGTCAGAGCCGTACCTGGACTCCCCCAGATCCGGTAGCGACCGGCCGGGTCAACTCCGCACAGCGCATAGTTGCAATCAGGATTATCTAGGCCCCAGGACATACGCGGATCGATACACGGAACGAACTCCGGATCGTATGGGTCCATGTACTCAACGCAGTCAAGGATCCCTGCTGCAAGAAAGCGCAGCGCATACCTGCTGCCCTCGGTTCGGTGCAGTTCGGAATCAGCCAAATCAGGGGAAAAGAGAACAGATCCCAATTCCCGAAGTTGCTCCAGAAACTCCGCCCAAGACTCTGCGCCGACCGGTTGAGGCATTGGCCTACTCGTCTCGAAACTGCGAGGGCCGACCCTCGCTAAAGGCTCGAGCTCCCTCGGCGGTATCAGACATACCCATGAGCTCAACTGCTTGTTCCATACCTCGGGCCAAGGATTCCGATGGCGCTGTCCAACTGCTACTAGTAACTAGCTCTTTGAAATACCGAACCGCCCGTGGCGCCATCTGCCCGATTCTCTGCGCCATCTCGATTGAGGTAGCTCGCGCCATCCCATCGGCAACCACCGAAGTGATCCATCCCATCTCATAGAGTCGCTGCGCCGGAAGTCGAGCATCCCCCAAGAGCGCGAGTTCAAGAGCGTGGGCGGGCAGGAGTTGACGAGCGAGTGCTCCAAGCCACTGTGCAGGCAGATTCCATTGAGACTCGGGCAAGCCAAACACTGCGGATTCACCCGCCACCCGAAGGTCACATCCGCAGGCAATCATCATCCCCCCGCCCAAACAGAATCCCTCGATAGCTGCCAGAAC
>CAMDAT010000041.1 GCA_945888825.1 Bifidobacterium breve
TCGTCTCCCAAGTCAGATCTCCAAGGAGAACATCCGTGTGGAATCGTTCCTCAAAGGCCTGCCGCTCAAGAAGTGCGTTCTCCATGGCATCGCGTAGAGCGCCAATCGCATCAGTAAATACGTGGTCCAACATGTGTTCTTCAGGCTACAGGGAGCCAGAAGGCGCGCTGACGCGACTCCGTTTGGCCTGGCCCTCCTAGATTGAGGCCAAAGATGAGCCGTCTACCTCATAGAGGGCCGAGGATCCTGCTTGCACAGCAGGTACAAGACCGCCAGCCTGCGGCAGTATCTGCTCGGCAAAGAATCTTGCCGTGGTGATCTTTGCAGCAAGGTATTCGGTATCTGCAGAGCCGGCATCAAGTTCGGCTTGTGCAGCAAGTGCTTGTTTGGTCAGTAACCAGCCCCCTGTCACGGTTCCAAAGATCCGCAAATACGGTGTAGCTCCGGCGAGTGCCTGTACAGGGTCCGCTAGACCATTCGTCATGATCCAGTCGGTGACGCTCGTCAAGGCCTCTACTGACTCAGCCAGAGCGGTGCGCATGGATTCGAACTCTTTGCCAGCGGCCTCTAGCTGCGCATCTGTATCGCGCATGTTCTGAAGATGGCCGTTGACGACTGCGCCCATTCTTAGGCCGAGTTTGCGACCAACAAGGTCCATTGCTTGGATTCCATTGGTGCCTTCGTAGATCGGTGCGATCCGCATATCGCGATAGTGCTGAGCAACGCCAGACTCCTCGATATATCCCATGCCACCAAACACTTGGATTGCCGTGGAGGTGACCTCCATGCCTATATCGGTACACCAAGCTTTGGTTACAGGGGTGAGCAACTCTGCGAGGTCATCTTGGAGTTCGGCCTCTTCGCCCTCGAGTGCCCGTGAGAAGTCAATCGCAGCGGCGTTGTAGACAATGAGGGCACGCATGGCCTCAATATGGCTCTTCATGAACAGCAGCATTCGACGCACATCAGGGTGCTCGATGATCATGGCTGCCTCTTTGGACTCGCCTCCGATTTTGCGACCTTGCTTGCGCTCTTGAGAGTAGGCAAGGGCCTTTTGGAACGCAGCATCTCCGAGTGCCACGCCCTGGATTCCAACGGCTATGCGGGCGGAGTTCATCATGGTGAACATTGCGCGCAAGCCCTGATTCTCTTCTCCAACTAAGTAGCCAGTGGCGCCACCTTCATCACCAAAACTCATGACGCAGGTGGGGGAGGCGTGGATTCCCATCTTGTGTTCAATTGAGACGCAGCGAAGATCATTGCGCTCACCGGGTTCACCCTCGGGAGTGAGCAAGAATTTAGGCACGATGAACAGCGAGATGCCTCGGGTTCCAGCGGGCGCATCGGGTAGCCGGGCCAGCACCAAGTGGATGATGTTTTCGGACATGTCGTGCTCGCCGAACGAGATGTAGATCTTGATACCCGAGATTTTGTAGGTGCCGTCTTCTTGAGGCAGTGCTTTCGTGGTGCAGAGTCCAACGTCGGACCCAGCCTGCGGCTCGGTCAAGTTCATGGTTCCGGTCCATTGCCCGGTCACCAACTTACGCAGGTAGAGCTCCTTTTGCTCCTCGGTGCCCCACTCCTGCAGGCATTCAATTGCTCCGGTGGTGAGCCCAGGACACATGGTGAGGGCTCCGTTTGATGCCGTCTCAAACTCAAGCGCACAGGCTTGAACAGCTTCTGGGAATCCAGCCCCGCCAAAGTCAACCTCGGCGTTCAGGCCTTGCCACCCGGCCTCTACGAACTTTGCGTATGCCTCTTTGAACCCGGCGGGGGTTTGCACACCCTCAGGCGACCAGACCAAACCCTCACGGTCGCCTGACGCATTCAGCGGGCCAAAAACCTCTTGCATAAATCGGCCTTGTTCTTCGAGCACCGAGGCAACGGTATCTAGATCGGCCTGAGCATAGAGAGTGCTCTTCGAGAGTTGCTCAATCTCGCCGATGTGGCGCAGAGCGAAGAGGGCATCCTTAATTGGGGCGCGGTAGTCATACATGCCGCCATGTTACCGGTGGGTAAGTTGATCAACACCTCGGCGAACTGAACTCGGGCAAAAATATTGAAAGTCGAAGCTATTGCTTAACTCGAAAGGTGCGGGCTCATCACTGCAATGGGCAACCCGATCCCAACCGAGTTCGTCCGCAATCTGGCAATCTGGCGTCCGGTCTGCACTGCAGCTTTGGGTGTACCGAGTAGTTCACCAAGTGCCGCTGCGGTGCTGTCAAGATCGGCAGCGACGAGCGCCAAGCCAAAGATCTGCGCAGGGGATTCGCTGGTGGCCTCACCAAGATCGGGACCCATGAGTTCGACAATTACATCGCCTGCCCAAAAGAATGTTTGGCGCATCGGCGACCCATAACTCGAAGTGCTTCGACTACCGCGAACCTCAAACCCCGCCGACTCAAAGGCGGCGATACTGCGTTGGGAGTCACCTGTACTGACGACGATGTGGTCAATAGACGTGATGCCGTTGGGGTGAGGCTGCGATGCAACCGAGTTGAGCGAAGGACCTTGGTCGCTAGCAGGCAGCAGTCTTAGGCCATCGATAGAAGGGTGCTCTGGGGTGGAACTGCCGCTGCCGCGACCGTGAATCTGCCAGTCCTGAATCTGCCAGTCCTGAATCCGGCTGCCCTGAATCTGCCTGCCCTGACTCTGGCTGCCCTGAATCTGGCTGCCCTGAATCTGGCAGTCCTGAATCTGCCAGCCCTGAAAGGGTTCGCCTTGGCCAGTGCACTGAATGAGTGTTTTGCCAAGTGTGACAGTGGCCTCTGCCGAGACGAAGAAGCCCGCAGCGCTCCAAGCGGCAGCACTATCTCCGAGCCTGAGCCGTTCAAGCTGAAGGGGTCGGGCAACAGCGGGCTTCTCTACGGGACCAAAAGTGTCGGCTGGCATGGCGGAACGGTACCGTGGCCACCGTGACACTGACCGACACGAGGACAAATGAGGTAGATCTCAATCGCCGTGCACTCACCTGGCTGCTGATAGCCGCCGCCGGTTACGTAGCCTGTTCACTGATGGCGAACGTCATGTCCGTCAGGATCCTTCGAATAGGTCCGGACTGGGCAAGCTTCTCGATTGACGCCGGAACCCTGACCTACCCGCTCACGTTCACGCTTCGAGACCTTGTCCACAAGGTCGGTGGACGATGGGCTGCGCGGGTCATCATTTTGAGTGCCGCTGCCTTCAACATTGTGTTAGCGCTGGGGTTGTACCTTGCAGCAATCTTGCCGGCTGACTCCGAGGTGCCAGGGCCCGCACAAGAGTGGTTTGGTCCAGTACTCAATCCTGTGACCAGAATTGTGCTCGCCTCAGTAGTGGCACAAGTGATCGCAGAGTTCGCGGACACCGAGGTGTACCACCGCTTCGTCATGCGATTCGGCCATCGGATGCAATGGGGCAGAGTGCTGACTTCGAACGCGATCGCAATCCCGATTGACTCAATCGTGTTTGTGCTCATCGCCTTTGGCGGCACGCTTCCCTGGTCAGTAGCAGTGTCGATCATCTGGGCGAACATCGTGGTGAAAGGCTTGGCCACGATTGTGAGCATCCCGCTGATCTATGCAGTCCCAGAGGACCTGTCGCGACCTCCGCTGGATTGACGGCGCGACTGCAGCAGCGCCGAGCTTGTCCCGGGGGTGAAGACGGGGAACTTCGCCTACAACGTGAACTGCGCTCCTGTCGGCAGATGCCAAGAGAAGCGCAGACCAGAATCGGAAAGTGAATTAGGAGTTGCGACCGGCGTTTGGCTTACGGCCATGATTGGCCTTCTTACGCCGCACGTTTGCTTTTTTCTTCTGCGTGCGTTGTGACATGGTGAAGATGTTAGTGGAGGTCACCCCTCGGACTCCAGACGAGCCACAGCGACCTAGCGCTCAACAGGCTCAGATGGGGCAGGAGCGCTGAACCAAGTACCGTGTGGCCATGCTGTGCGAGCCTGTTCAGCACCTCACTTTCAGGAACTTCACGTGGAACGATTTGGATTTGTCGGCTTACCCAATGCAGGGAAGTCATCGCTATATAACGCTCTTGCCGGTGGGGGTGCCTTGGCAGCCCCATATGCCTTTGCCACGGTTGACCCAAACGTCGGCGTAGCGAAGGTTCCCGATGATCGGTTGCAGCGTTTGGCAATCATGAGTCAGACCAAATCCATTGTTCCCGCCAGCGTGCAGTTTGTGGATATTGCGGGACTTGTTGAGGGTGCCGCTCAGGGCGAGGGCCTTGGCAATCGCTTCTTGGCTCACATCCGAGAAGTTGACGCGATTGTCTTTATTCTGCGCGCTTTCATCGACACTGACGTAGACGGATCCTCGGATCCAGTCGACCAACTCAATACCCTCGAGGTCGAGTTGGTGTACTCCGATTTTGAGACTCTTGAGAAGCAGGCAGACAAACGGCGCAAGGCTGCTCGGGCAGACAAAACGCTCGCCGATGAGGTGGCTGCAATGGACGCCGCCCTTGAATTGCTCCAAGCAGGAACCCCCATCTATCGCTCTCAGCTTGATGAAGCGCAACGGCATTTACTGAAACCGTTCTTCTTGCTCACGGCCAAGCCGGCAATGGCCCTAGTCAATCTTGATGAGGAACAACTCGTTGACCCCGAGCCGCTGTTAGCGCCAGTACGCGAAGCGTTTGGCCTTGGCGCAGGCGACCAAGTCATTGGCCTGTGTATTCAACTCGAGGCCGAAGCGGCCATGCTCGATGAAGAGTCAAGAGCCGAGATGCTCGAGGCTCTTGGATTGGGCGAAGGCGCACTGCCCGCGTTCTTACACGCCGCGTATCAGATGCTTGGCCTGAGAACCTTTTTTACCACCGGCGAGAAAGAGACTCGAGCTTGGACGTTCCGAACCGGATCCAAAGCACCGCAATGCGCTGGCGTCATCCACACCGACTTTGAGCGTGGGTTTATTCGTGCAGAGACCATCCACTGGGATGAACTGCTGGAGTTGGGTTCTTGGGCAAAGGCGCGTGAGGTTGGTAAAGCCCGCATCGAGGGCAAGGAATATGTCGTGGCCGATGGCGACGTGATGGATTTTCGATTCAATGTGTAGGCGACCAGAATTTTTGCGGAGACTGCGCAACTCGGGGCCATGGCCTGGCTAACCCGAGAGGGGCAGGTGCTAGCTAGTGCCGAGGTTGCACAGACTCGGGCCGAGCGTCGGCGCGGGCTTTTGGGCAGAAGCGATCTTGAAGGTGTGTTCGTTTTGAAAGCAAAGTCGCTTCATACGGTGGGCATGAAGTTTGCAATTGATGTTGCTTTTTGTAATGAAGAAGGCACCGTATTGCGCGTCCTTACTGTCGCACCCAACCGGGTCACGCTGCCGGTGCTTGCTGCAAAATCAGCTATTGAGGCGCCTGCTGGAGCATTTCGTCTCTGGGGGGTTGTGCCTGGCGACCGATTGGAAGTCAGGTAATGGGAACTGGAAGCCCGCGTTTGGTACTCGTCGGGACACCAATTGGCAATCTTGGTGATCTTTCGGAGCGGGTAGCGCAGGCTTTTGCTGCCGCCGATCTCGTGGCGTGTGAGGACACGCGCCGAACCGGCAAGCTGCTCGCCCACCTTGGGGTACGAGCCCCGCGCCTGTTGCGACTTGATGAGCACACCGAGTTCGAGCTTGGCCCCGAGATACTCGCCCGGATTTCGAGCGGAGAAGTTGTAGTCGTTGCAAGCGACGCCGGCATGCCCGGTCTGAGCGACCCCGGCGCAAGAGTTGCAGCACTCGTGGCCGAGGCAGGGTTGCAAATCGAGGTGATTCCTGGCCCGTTTGCAGCAGCCGTTGCATTGGTGGGCAGTGGGCTGTTAACCCACTCTGGCAGATTCGTATTTGAGGGCTTCTTGCCCCGAAAGGGGCCCGATCGAGTCTCTCGGCTGGCGGAACTGCAAGGGGAGTCACGCACCATCGTGTTGTACGAAGCGCCACATCGACTTGAGCGCACCTTGACGGACCTATCGCAGGTGCTCGGCGAAGATCGTCAGGTGGCACTGTGTCGAGAACTCACCAAGCTGCACGAAGAGACTTGGCGCGCAACTTTGGGGCAGGCCATTGAGCGTTGCCAACAGGTTGCGCCGCGAGGCGAGTATGTCTTGGTAGTTGATGGCGCGGCACCGCTACCCGAGGCGACTGATGAGACCATCCTGGCTGAGCTGCGATCAGTTCTTGCGACAGGTGTAACTCGCAGGGATGCTGCTCTTTCTGTCGCTCAGAAATGTGGCGTTGCCCCGAACCGCGTCAAGCGGCTGCTCACACTGTCCGAATCCCCGTAGCCGGAGCTTCAATGGCCCGTGCCCTTCAAACTGGGTACATTGCTGCAGTGATTGAACTAATGACTTCTAACCAAACGGCTCTGTACCTAAAGCTCAACGGCTCCCCCGACTTTGTCAATGACGTGTGTGGCATAGGCAACGCACTCGTAGACGTTCTGAGCCAAGAGTCCGACGAGTTCGTAGAGTCGGCGGGTGTGCCGAAGGGGTCCATGACCCTCATTGACGAGGAGCGAGCGACCTCGCTCTATGCGCAAATGGGTGCCGGCATCGAGATCTCGGGAGGCTCCGCAGCAAACACAATCGTCGGGGTAGCTGCCCTAGGTGCAACTGCGCAGTACATCGGCAAGGTGCGCGATGACCAACTTGGCGCAGTATTCGCTCATGACATTCGCGCAACTGGCGTGACCTATCAGATCGACTCAGCAGCTACGGGTCCATCAACGGGATGCTGTTTGATTCTGATTACTCCGGATGCACAAAGAACGATGAACACCTTTCTAGGCGCATCGGTGTATCTCTCCCCAGAGGACATCGACCTTGTGGCGATTGCAGCCTCGAAGATTTTGTACCTTGAGGGCTATCTGTTTGACCCGCCCGAGGCTCAGGAGGCCTTTCGTGCCGCAGCGGCCTGTGCACATGACGCCGGACGCCTAGTGGCTGTGACGCTGTCAGACAGTTTTTGCGTGGAGCGTCACCGGGAGGCCTTCGTCGACCTGCTGCAGAATCACTCTGACTTAGTGTTTGCCAACGAGGCAGAGATCTGCTCGTTGTTCCAGACAGATTCCTTTGATGACGCGATAGCGCAAGTGAGGCTACTGAAGGTGACTGCCGCAGTGACTCGCTCGGAAAAGGGCTCAGTTGTGGTTCATCAAGATCATGTTCTCGAAGTAGCTGCAGCACCAGTTGATGACCTTGTAGACACCACTGGTGCGGGGGACTTGTATGCAGCTGGCTTTCTGTACGGTGTCAGCCAGGGCCTTGATCTAGCCACTTGCGGCGCCTTGGGATCCGTGGCTGCGGCAGAAGTGATCTCACATCTTGGTGCTCGGCCAGTAGCCAACCTGAGTGAGCTAGCCAAAACGGTTCTTGCCCTGTAGGTCAGGCTGCTGCTCAGTTCAGGCGCCCCCTCAGTTCAGGCTGCTGCTCAGTTCAGGCTGCTGCTCAGTTAAGGCGGCTCAGTAGTTCAGGCAGTTCGCTGATGTGGCGACAGCTGTGGAATTGCTCGGCATGCAGATCAGTTGAGTCGTGCTCCTCAAGAGCCCAGGTGACGTGATAGGGAACATGCACGGCTCGTGCTCCCAGCTCGAGCACCGGCAGGACATCGGAACGAACTGAGTTGCCAACCATGAGGAACTCCTTGACAGGAACCGAGCGTTGGTGCAGAACTCGCTGGTAGGAGGAAGCAGTCTTGTTGCTCAGAATTTCGATGCCAGAAAAGACCGGGGCGATTCCCGATTGCGCAATCTTGGACTCCTGATGGAGCAGGTCACCCTTGGTGATGAGCAGTAGCTCATACGACCCAGCAAGCGCGTCAAGGGTGTCGGTCACCCCGTCGAGAAGTTCCACCGGATGATTGAGCAGTTCGTGGCCCCACTCAAGAATTTCCGCTATGGCCGATCCCGGGATCTCACCCGCTGATACCTCGATTGCCGTCTCAATCATCGACAAGGTGAAGGCTTTTGCTCCGTAGCCGAGCAGTTGCAGATTGCGCCGTTCAATGTTGATCAGTTGAGTCTCGATGAGATCTCTCGAAGAGGAGTCGCTGCTGCTTGGATTCTGCAGGCGAGAGGACTGGGTCCAAGGAGCCAGGAGTTCACAGAAGCGTTCCGTTGTGAGCAAAAAATGGCTCTCGCTATGCCAGAGGGTGTCATCAGCATCGAATCCGATTGTTGTTAGCGCCACAGGTCATCTCCAGAAGTGTTGCCAAATCATGTCAGAGGCTGACAGCAGTAGTTGGCTGGGTGTGCAACCAGAGGAACAGCGGGATGCAAAAAGAAGTATTCGACCAAGAGCGGTATGCTGTTTTATTCAGTCAGGTCAAGGAGGACTCGGTGGGGCATCGGTCAACTGAACAAGAGCAATGTCCGGCATGCGGCGGCCTTGGACGCGATCGCAACTACCGAATAGAGAGTTTTGATCTTTTCCGCTGCAGACTCTGTGCAACGGAATACCTCGTTCAGAGCCCCGACCGTGATCCCGTAGACAGCACCTATTGGGATGGCTACAAGTTTGAGCTCTACGCAACTGACCTAGTGCAGGCAAATTACGAGGACCGCTATGAGCAGATTCTGAGCGGTGTCGAGGCGCAACATGGCCCGCTCGAGTCAGTGCTCGACATTGGGTGTGGTATTGGGAACTTCATCGACTGGGCATCTCGCCGCGGTATGCGAGCAGTCGGTGCCGATGTCGACGCCGGCGCCGTTGAAACTGCGAAAGGGCGTGGCCTGACGGCCTACAACGTTGATGACCTGCCTGCGGAGATTCCAGATGGCTCCGTTGACCTGCTCACACTGTGGGACGTGATTGAGCATGTGCATGATCCCCGTGGTTTGTTGCAGCGTTCTCTGCGTTATCTTCGCCCTGGTGGTCTGGTGGTTATGGAGACCCCTGACGTTCAGTTCCCGGCTCGACCGTTTGTGATTGCAGTGCGCAAGATTGCCGAGCCGATCCGTTGGAGCGACATGTTGTACTACGCCGATCATCAGGTCTATTTCTCGGGCCGCGGCCTGAGCACTCTCATGGCGCGCTGCGGGCTGAATGTGGTTGATCAGCAAGGCATGCGCTCACCGACTGCCAAGATGGCCAACGTCATGGAGCACTGGGCGGCTACTGGCACGGGTGCCGGCAAGCTCGGACCAGCGTTGTATAAGCCGGTCGACCTAGCGATGCGAGCAATCGGCATGACCAACAAGCTCATCATGGTGGGACAGCTTCCAGAGTAAGACTGCTCCGCACTTCACTGCACTGCACCGCAGGTGTGTCGCAGTACTCAGTCATCACTGATGTCGGGTCCGCAGTGACTGCCGATACGCTAGAGGCACTCGGCCGCAACGCGTGGCGGCCCGAACTTGGGGGAACCGGTTGCAAACCATCGATCAGTCAACCACGACCCAAGCGCCGCGGCAACGACCACCTTGGAGCACCGCTGCGGCCATTGGTCTTGCGATCGCCGCAATCCCACTGCTGCTCTTTGCAATCTTCAATAAGTGGGGTGTGCTGGTTCTGGTGGTGATTGCACTCACAGTCGGCCTGTCCATCTGGGTCTGGCAACGAGGACTGTTCTTTTATGAAGCAGTTGCTTTCCTGATCCATTTCGACGGCCTGGGAGCTGGACCAATTCGAATGGGGCGTGCCGTTGCACTCGTGGCCGGCCTGCTCATGATTTACAAACTGGTAGTGCAACGCTGGCGTCCGCCCGCACTTCCCTTGCGGACCTGGGCGCCGGTGTTCGTGTTGCTCACCTGGGCTGCCGCTAGTGGGATTTGGTCTGCCGAGGCACTTTCATTTCTGAACACCATGGGGCAGTTCATGCTCGGTGTGGTGTTCTTTTGCATCACGGCGCTCATGGTGGACAGTCACCGAGCGCTGCACAAATTTCTTCGGGCCTACTGGATCGGCGGACTTTTTGGTGCCTCGCTAGGAATCTTGGCTTTGTTTTTGGGGACGCGCTCAGTTGGATTCGGAAAAGATCCCAACTTCTTTGGCTTGTTAATGGCCTCAATGATCCCGCTCACGGTGTACTACCGCAGACACGCCGCCACAGTAAAGATCAAGTGGTGGTACACCTTTACGCTATTTGCAGTATTAGCTGGTGCGGCTGGGGCGGGCAGTCGCTCAGGGCTGATCGGTGCTGCGATTGCACTCTTTGGAACCATGGTGACTCGGCCCGGACTGAGCACTGGTCGTAGGTCACGGGTAGCTATCGGCGCATTATTGCTTGCAGTCATGGCCTTTGGGGTTGGGTTCGTTGCTAACCCAAATAATTTGGAGCGCGGGTTCTCTGACCGCGGTGCCGGGCGCTTGGACTTTTGGACTGTGACAAGTGCGTTGATTCAGGAGCAGCCGGTGACTGGCTACGGGTTTGGTCAACTGCGGCTTCTGATCTCGCCGAACCTGCTGGTGACCCCGGGTAGCCAGCAACTCAATGAGGACCGAGACGACGTGTCTTCTCATAACACGTGGATGGACGTCACAGGAGACCTCGGTTTCATTGGGCTCATGATGTTCGTCTCAATCTTCTTGATGACGATGCTGAATCTGTTACGGCCGCGTTGGTTACAGATGAAGGAGATTTCCGTCACCTTGTTTGTGATGCTGTTGCCGGTGCTCTCAAGTTCGATGTTCTTGCCGCTACTGAATAACAAGCTTGCTTGGACAGTCATTGGGCTCGCTGCTGGTTTGCAGGTTCCTTCATGGAGGTCTCGATGGAAAGGCATGTCTGGAGTTGGGCAAGCAGAGGAACCCCAGGTTGGTCACGAACTTGAGAGAATCTCGCCCGAGGCTTACTCGAAGAGTTCGCCTGCGTCGCGGCCTGGTACATGGACTGACACATGGGTTGACTCTGCGGCTCTTGACCAAACCCAGTCTGGAGAGGTTGACCGCTGGCAGACTGAGCGGCTCGCGCCGGGAAGCGAACTTGACCCTTATGTTGGTCAAGGCTCATTCCAACAGTCCTCGCCGCTTGATGAGGACGAGGTTCCGCTCGCAAGGTGGGACCTGCGGTTGTCAACACGGGCACGCCGGCAGATTGTTGCAGCGGCTCTGATTGGCGGCATTCTTGGCGGGGTGGGTGCGAGCATGCTTCCCGTTCACTACACCGCAACTGCTGCAGTGATCCCGCCACGCCTCGACCGCTCCGTGCCGAGTGAGTACGTCTTGATTGACCGTGAGCGACTGCAGGGCGTGTTGACCACGGTGGTGTCTCTTGCTTACGCACAGGAACTCAAAACTCTGTCCGGGGTTGACCTCTCTGTTCGAGAGATCAGCGATCGGATGTCAGCCACCCGCCCCAAGTTGGGCTTGTTAGTTCAGTTGCAATACAGCGATACCAGCCAAGCCAATGTGCTGGCTGTGCAGCCGTATCTGGTTGCAGCGATGGACAATATTTTTGAAAACAGTCGTACTGCGGCAGAGGCCCAGGTTGCTGACGAACTGCGCCCAACAATCCCCGGCGAGGCTCGGTACTACTCGGGCGCGTTCTACATTCGCGCATATCAGGATGCAGTCCTAGGCCAAGAGCAGTCTTCAGTATTTTGGATTGTGCTGGTCTCGATCGCATCTGCAGGGCTGCTCGCAACGGGGTTGGTCATGGCTGGGAGTCGGTTCCCAAGGGTCGACCCTCGAGATGACGTCTATGAGTTCACCGGTCTGCGCAAATGGACTCATGTGAGCGGCGGAACCCGCAAGAAGAGAAGGTCCACCCCGAAACAACTCGAACAGATCATCACCTCAGCGGTAAACGCTGGCACCTCTGGCGAGTTCCCGAGTCGAATTGTGGTCGCCGCTCCGAGAGACGGGGCAGAGGTGCGCAGATTAGCGGTCGGTCTAGCCGCAGCATGTGTGGCAGATGGGCGCAGAGTGGTCCTCATAGATGCGCAGTTAGCTGATCCGGCGCTCAGTGCAAGATTGGCTCGGCGCAGATCCAAAGGTGTGGCCGACCTAGAAGCCGCAGCGGTAAGCGGAAACGAGGGGGGCCTGACCGTGGACGGAGTCATGCGGCCCGTCCCGGCCCGTCGCCTCCCGAGAGAGGCTCGTCAGCTTCTGGGCCCAGATACAGATCAGCTGCGCTTTATCCCAGCCGGGTCGCGATCGGCTCGCAAGCAGAAGGTCATCGATGGGGCGTGGCTAGATCAGATCAGCCCCGAGGTAGTTGTTGTGGTGCTCGCGCCGCCAACCCTTGGTGACACCGCAGTGAGCGCTCTCATGGAATGGAGCGATGCCTCGGTCCTGGCAGTCACCGAGGGAATCACCCGAACTCAAGATGCCGAGGATGCAGCAGGTACAGTTCAGCTGTTTTCTGCTGGAGCTGAGGGAATCGTGTGTATCAACAACTAGGGCAGTACCAATCATGTCTCTAACGCCGAGCTTGCAGTGGATTGATAACCACTGCCACCTTGAAGATGACTTGAGCCTAGGTTCAGTTCTTGCAGCCTCTTCCGAGGCCGGGGTCACTCAGATGATTACCGTCGGGACCGATGCCGTGAGTTCGGCTTCCTGTGTGGCACTTGCAGCACAGTACGAGCAGGTTTGGGCCACGGTTGGTCTCCATCCACACGATGCTGCTGAAGGTCTCGACGCAGTGCTTGAGGTCGTAAAGGCCAACGCAGGGAATACCAAGATGGTCGCCATTGGTGAATGTGGTCTGGATTATCACTACGACCATGCGCCGCGACAGATTCAGCGCAAGGTATTCGCTCAGCAGATCGCCTTGGCGCATGAGTACGACCTGCCGCTGGTGATTCATACGCGCAATGCATGGGAAGAGACCTTTGAGATCCTTGATGCCGAGTCGATTCCAACTCGCACGGTGTTTCATTGCTTTACAGGTGGAGTAGATGAGGCTGCTGGCTGTATTGAGCGTGGAGCGCTGCTCTCCATCAGCGGGATCGTGACCTTTCCCAGTGCCGATGACGTTCGTTCTGCAGTGAGCAGCACTCCCTTGAGTGCACTCATGGTAGAGACCGATTCGCCGTTCCTCACACCCGTGCCGCATCGCGGTAAGCCGAATACCCCTGCCATGGTTGGTCTGATTGGCGCAGAGATTGCTCGTCTGCACGAGGTTGGACTCTCGATAGTTGCCAACGAGACCACAGCGACCGCTCTGCAGTTCTATGGCCTTGATGCACCGTGAATCGGCTTCCACCTCGAATGATTCTGGCCTTAGCCTTTACAGCGGTCGCCTTACTCCTGCTCGCAGTTGGGGCAGTTCGCAGTGACCCCGAGTCCAAACCAAAAGATCAAGCTCAGACAGCCTCTGAGAACAGTTCTACGAGTGTCTCGACCACCACGGCCTTAGCACCAGAGCAGTCCACCACAACTACATCAATCAAGCTCTTGCCGGATTGGTACCCCAAAGGGTCAAGCCGATACTCCGATCGAGCTCCTGCCGTCACTGTGACAACCTTGCCCCCGACGACCACCACCACCACCAAGGAAAGTTCTACAACGAGCAGTGTCGGCCGCTCGAATTCTTCAGTTACAGGGAATTAACCGGCCATGCTCGGTGCTGGTGAAATAACTGAGTTGCTAGAACGCTACGGATTGACGGCGCGCAAAGCCTTGGGGCAAAACTTTGTTGCTGATCCCAATACGGTGATGAAGATTGCGCGGCTCGCTCAAGTCGGGCCGGGAGACCGTGTGGTTGAGATCGGTCCTGGGTTGGGTTCGCTCACCTTGGCTCTTGCCGATACGGGAGCGCATGTTCTCGCAGTAGAAAAAGACGAAACCCTGCTGCCAGTGCTGAGCGATGTATTGAATTTGTATGGCGCAAAAGAAGTACAGGTCGTGCAGGCGGATGCCTTGACCGTGAACTGGCCCGAACTCTTTGCTTCGGTAGATCCCTCATCCGACCAAGCAGTGGCGGATCGCGAGGACACTGGAGACACTGGAGACACTGGAGACACTGGGGAATTCCAGTGGACGCTCGTTGCGAACCTTCCCTACAACACTGCCGTTGCGTTGATTATGGGCGTGCTCGCAGACGCACCGATGGTTCAGCGCATGGTGGTGATGGTTCAATCCGAAGTGGCCGATCGCCTAGTTGCCGGCCCGGGTGGGCGAACAATTGGCATTCCTTCGATTCGATTGGCTTGGTTCGCTCGAGCAGAACTTCTTGCGACTGTGCCACCTGAAGTATTTATCCCGCGACCCCGGGTCACCTCGGCGCTTGTTGGGATCACCCGCCGGGAACCGCCCTCGACGATTGTGAGCGAATCGGATCTCATGGCACTTGTTGCTCGCGCGTATAGCC
>CAMDAT010000042.1 GCA_945888825.1 Bifidobacterium breve
GCCACAAAGTTGGCAATGACTTCAGGTGAGTCATCGGGCGCACTCACTGCATAGCTAATGAGCAGGCGAGTCAGCAGGTCCGCAGTGCGACGTAGATGACCTGAGTCAATCTCTGGTTGACCCATCAGAATGACGAGTTCGACAACCCCACGCACCTGACTCATCACCGGACCGCCGCCGGTGGTCAGCAGGGGAATCAAGGCGTCTGGTTCGGTACGAACGAGTTGGTCAAGGAGTGGGTGCTCACGCAGGGCAATGAGTGCCGCTAGAAACCCGGCTTCGAGGGAGTCTTGGGGGTTGTCGAACCCAGAAGCAGCGCGGATCACCTGCTCAATCAGTGTGGAAGTTTCCTGAACCACCACTGCAGCGATCAGGTCATCTTTGGAGGTGAAGTGCCGGTACAGCGTTTGACGAGATAGTCCCGCAGCCTTGGCGACATCGCCCACGGAAAGCCGCGATATTCCATGAGTGGTTGCAGTTGCGAGTGCAGCGTTGAGGATTTGATCGCGGGTACTTCGCGTTAGTGGCTCCGCAGGAAGGGGGGCGAATGGCTCCATAGGTTGACAGAGTAACAAAGTTTGTCAACTTGTCAACTTGTCAACCCATGCGCAGGACCGGGTCCCTCGAAAACGACTTCTAGGAGGGATTTATGGCCTTCCCGATACTGAACCAGGTCCACGGCTTAGGACCTCGTGCGTAGCGGCTTGTCAGAGACTCAATCTGAAAGCCCGCTGCCTCGAGCAGTTCGGGCATCTCTCGAGTCAGATGGCACCCGCCGGCTAGCGCACCCTGAAGCGGGTCAAGCCTGCGCTGCCACTTTGCAATAGGAGCGTCAGGCGACAGCCCGTGTTCAAGGAAGTGGAATCGCCCTCCGGGCTTGATGACTCGCCTGAGTTCATGCAGCGCAGCTACTACATCGGGAATGGTGCACAATGTGAACGTCGAGAGTGCTCCGTCGCAGCTATTGGTCCCTAAGGGAAGGGACTCGCCCGTCAATCCAACTTGTTCAATCATCGGGTACTCGACTCCGGCAGCAGACCGAGCAGTCCGTTCAGCGGCAAGCTTCGGCTCTGCGAGGCGGAGAGCCTGTTGTGAGGGTTCTACGGCAAATACGCGAGTTACCTCGGCGGGATACACAGAGGCGTTGGCCCCCGAGCCAAATCCAATCTCGACAATGACTCCCTCCAAGCCAGAGATTGCCTTTTCTCGCCACGGGAGCATCTCTGCATTGGCGCACATTGCGTCCACCATCCGAGGTAAAACTCGTTCGTTATACAGGCTGCCCAAGCGCCAGTTCATTTCAGCAGGCTAGGTGGTGGGGAGCGAGCGAGTTTCTCCAGTGGGTTGTGCCGACAGAATGCTGTCGGCCTCGCTCTCTCGCGCTGCCTTTGCCAAGTTTTCGATCATGGAGCCAAAGACGATGTTGTGAAGTGGGCTAATCGAGAGCCAGTACAAGCGTCCGGGAAGCCCACGAGGAATAAAGAGCGCCCGCTGATGCAGCATGGTGATCGTGCGAGCAGAACTTGTTCCCGACTGCAGACTGCTGGCCCCAACCCCCTCGGTGGTGATCGAGAACTCAAGCCATGCATCCCCGGGCAGCTTCATTTCGGCACGCAGGCGCAAGAGTTCGTTCTGGTCGACCTCTTCTACTCGCCAGAAGTCGATGGCATCGCCAACAAGCACGTGGTCTGGGTCTCGACGGCCGCGACGTAGGCCTACTCCACCGACCAAACGGTCCATCCAGCCGCGCAGGTTCCAAGCCAGCGGCAGCGAATACCATCCGTGTGCTCCGCCGATGCCCTCGACTGCCTGCCAAGTGTGCTCTGCGCTCGCCCCGACTACGGCTGAGCGTTCATCTCGGTAGACGGTGCCGCCGCTCCACTCGGGATCGGTTGGCATCGGATCGCTCGGAGCTCCAGGCCATTCAGCACCCGACCACCTAGTGATGACCTGCGCTGATCGGATCTTGTCCAGAGCTAAGCCAACTGCTTCATCAAAACCAATCAGCGAGCCCGGAAGAAGCGTCTCAATATCGTTTTCGCTCGCCACTGCATCATTGCGGAGCGACTCGATGAGTGGCTGCGCAATGGCCTTTGGAACCGGAGTAACTATGTTGACCCAGTGGCTCGAGAGCCAGGGTGTCAGGACCGGTACGGGAATGATGATTCGTTTGCGAAGGCCGTCAACTTGAGCGAACCGCTGCATCATCTCGCGATAGGTCAGGACGTCTGGACCTGCTATGTCGAGGCGTCGATTGGTCTCAACCGGTAGCTCAAGCGACTGCGTTAGGTAGCGCAGCACATCTCTGACAGCGATTGGCTGAACATGCGAACTGACCCACTTTGGGGTCACCATGATTGGCAACTGCTCAGTGAGGTAACGGAGCATCTCGAATGAAGCCGACCCGCTGCCCAGAATGACTCCTGCTTGAAGCACCACGGCAGGAACCTTGCCGTCCAACATGATTTGGCCGACTTCGGCGCGAGATGCCAGATGTTCCGATGCAACCTGACCCTGTGGCACGAGACCGCCTAGGTAGATCAATCGACTCACGCCTGCTGCGGCTGCAGCATCTGCGGTGCTTGTGGCGGCGCGGCGATCAGAGTCCGAGAAGGAGCCACCGGTTCCGATGGAGTGAACCAGGTAATACACCGCCTCGATGCCCTGCATGGCAGGTGTGAGTGACCCAGGATCTAAAGCGTCGCCCTGAACAATTTCGCAGTCACCAGCCCACCACACGCCGCGAAGCTTTTCGGGCCGGCGAGATAAGCAGCGCACTTCGTGGCCTTGTTCTAGGAGTAGCGGAACGAGTCGGCCACCTATGTATCCCGTGGCTCCCATTACGAGAATTTTCATGGTGTACGACCCAGTTCCTTTGGCACAGCGACTGCGCTTCCTAGTTCAAAATTAACTTCAAGCGAACCCTTAAGAGTAGTGGGCTGTTCCCTTGATTTTCCCTCGCGCCGCATAGCGAGTACCGCTAGGCGTCATAGGTCACCGTGCCCTGCCTACACACTTGGGGTCAAGACGTAACAGACTGTCTAGGTGCGTCATGTAGGGCAACGAGACATTCTGATTATTGGCGGCGGTCCAGCAGGGGCGGCAACTGCCATTCGCGCTGCCTCAGCCGGCGCAACCGTCACCGTTTTTGAAAAGGCTATGCCTGGTCGCGACAAGATCTGCGGAGATGGTTTGACTCCTCGAGCAGTCAAGGCGCTCGAAGAACTCGGAGTCTCGCTCGACGACGCGCATCGCATTGATGGACTCCGCATGATTGCCAACTCCACGGTCAGGCAGTTGGAGTGGCCTGGGATTGCACCGTTCCCTGCTCACGGGGCTGTCTGGCCGCGACGCAAACTAGATGAGCGACTTATGGAGCTTGCTGCCAAGGCCGGCGCCGAACTGCTTTGGGGCCACGAGGCTCTGCCGGTGATCGAGAATGGTCGCGTCACTGGGGTATCCGTTGGAGACCAGCTCTGGACTGCAGATCTTGTGGTCGTCGCTGCTGGTGCTCCGGGACTCGTGCATCGTATGTTGGGAATGGAGCGTGACCCTGATGAACCGTTCGGCTTGGCAATTCGCACCTATGCCGAAAGCCCCCGAGCCTCTGAGCGTTACCTAGAGGCTTGCCTCACGCTGCGAGATGCCGCCGGAACTCCCGTGCCTGGGTATGGATGGATGTTTCCAGCGGGTGACGGAACGGTCAATATCGGGGTAGGGGCGCTCTCCACGATGAAGGGCTTTAAGAAGCTCAACCTGAATCGGCTACAAGATAGTTACCGGGGCATCGTGAGTAAGGACTGGCAACTTGGCCCCGATCTGGAGCGCCCGCGTGCTTGGCGTCTGCCCATGAGTACCACCAAGCGTCACGGCCCCGGATGGGTTGCAATTGGTGATGCTGCAGGTTTGGTCAACCCGATGAACGGCGAAGGCATTGACTACGGCCTAGAGTCGGGAATGCTGGCAGCAGACTTGTTCCTAGCCAATCCGAGTTCTGCTCCTGAGCAGTACGACAAAGAGATCGGCCTGCGCTTTGATGCGTTCTTGCGCACTGGGCGGCGGTTCTCATTTTTGATTGGCCACCCGTGGATTCTGCGAACTGGCCTGCGATTTGCCGTTGGCACGCACGGGATTGCAAACATCACTCTGCAGGTCATGGGCAATCTGGTTGATTCCTCAACGCCCGGAGTGGGTGGCCTAGCGATGCGCTCGGCCGACACACTGTTGGGGATCGCTGATCCGGTATTGCGTAAAACTCGCGCTGCCGGCTGAACCTGAAACAAGACTGAACCCCAGCCGAGACGCGAACAAGGCCCGAGCAGCTGCTCGGGCCTTGTTAAAACTCATTGCTGAGAATCAGATACTTGCTCGATCAGGTTGGGCCCCAGCCGAACTCATAGGTGTGCCGTCCGCCTGCACCGGCGTACTGCTGGGTGAAGGTCTTGGGACCACCAAAGGTGGCGATTTGGCTGCCGTCGATGTCTGGCGGCAGAGTCAACACTGGAATCGCGAAGGTGAATGGCGGAATAGCAGCGATTGCCGAGTCGATGATGTTGGCGAGGTCACCCTTGGCGCCAATTCCAAGAAAGAGCGAACCGCCGAGGACGTCATCTCCGAAACCAAGGAGCGGAACGTTCTGAGCGAGAAGCCCAAGTGCACCCACGATGTTGTCCAGAATGAGATCAAGAATCAAGCTGGCATCGGATGGCAGGGTTCCCTTTGCAATCGTCTCATTGAGGGCGTCCTTCAGGACTCCTGCTACGCCGTCTGCGGCTACGCCGTTACCGACTAGGTCTTCTTCAGAAGCCCAAGTGTAAGCGCCAACAACTTCAAGCTTGTTCGCAGAGTTGAACAGGTCAATGAGTGACAATGGCCTGACGTTGGCGAAGGTGGCAGCGTTTTGCTGATTGCCGGTGAGCACGCGGGTCGAGCCTTCGCCGACGCTCGGAGCGTCGGTCCGGTTATTCACCACAAACACCTGAGCCGAGTTCGCAACGCCGACCTTGACGCGGAAGCCGATCTGCAGTGCATAGGGCTCATCGTCGCAGTTGGGAATCGCAATGCAAGCACCGAAGATCGGATCACGAAGCTCGTCCTGACTGTCATTGATCTTCACGGAGTTGGCCTTAAAGGTCCAACTCTCGCCTGCGGGGGCGGCAGCGGGCGCACATGATGCAGCAAGTGCCATGACGGCCACGACTGCAACGATGCCCGCTGTTAGCGAACGTGTTCTGGTCATTTGAGATTCCCTCCGTTTGGGTCATGCACAAGGCACCCCCCGTCTTCGCCTAATGCCTGAGCCCGATTGGACTATGACGTTTTTCATGTTACAACAGGTCAGCAGCCAGTACTAGCTAAATCTGATTGTGGTTCAATAAAGTTCCTATGAGCTCGGGTTTACGGGTTCGCTTCGACTGCTGCTGCTGGGCCACAGGTTTGTGCAGTGGTATTCACGGGGTTACACCTAGCCGAAACTCTGGTCCCGAACGAGACCACATAACCAGTGCTGCGATCTGATTCGCCGGGGATGAAATCGCTATGGATGATCTGTGCCCCCGAGGCGAGTGCAATATCTCGCTGGGTTGGGTTCGGAGCCGTCACATTGTCATCAGCCCGGGTGCGTACCAGATAGCCCTGCTGAACCAACTGCCTGATTCGTGAACCGTCGGCAGGATTGTTCTCTTTGAGCACAGCACCGTCCGGTTGGCCTTCTCCGGAACTTGTAAACATCGCCCGGCCAGCAAGTGAGGGGTGCCCAGCTAGGTAGACATCTCGCTTGTCTGCATTGTCGATAAAGAAGAGAAACTTTCCGCGGGAGTCAGCAACCGTCGGCCAACCAGTGGTGGTGATGGCAGTGCGCAGGTCGGCAGCAGTTCCACGCACATCATCGGGAGTGAGAAGACGGTCGCCTAATACCGAACGAATTTCGGCATCGACTGCATTCAGTTGCGTTGCATCAAAGGGGATCATCTTGGTTGCATCAACAGGCGCCGGAAGGTTCTCGTCTTTGAGTTCTAAGTTGATGATGACTGGCAGATGCCCGGGGTGTGAATCGGACCAGGTCTTCAACTGGTCCATGCATCCAATCAGTGTGGGGCAGGTCGAGATGAAGTCAATATCTTGGATATGGATGACCTTCATGCCCGGCTGGCTGATCCCGGTTGGGCGCTTCACCGAGAGGGTCAGAATGTCGGGAAGGAGTGGCCGGGCAAACTTGCCGCCCTCTGGGTCGGCCGCAATGTCGAGCTCGAAGGAACGCACCCCACGCTGCAGTTGTGTGGCTAGGGGAGCGTGGGTGTAGTTGAGAAGGGCAGCTGAGCCAAGGGCCGAGGCCACTGCAGGAGCCTGCGTGGAGAAGAAATCAAGCCACTGCAAAATGGGCGCCTCTGGCGCAACGTGGTAGCTGTTATGAGAGCCAATGAACTGAAGTTGGTTGAGTCGGACAGTGTCATCGCCGACTGGGACTGTGGCTTCGCCAGCCCCATCAGAGGTTCCGTCGCCACCATTGTTGTAGGGCGCGCTCACACTGCAGGAAGCAGCGAGTGAGGCCGTGACAGTGAGTAGTCCTACAGCAAACAACTGACGTGAGTTAGTCCACGTGAATCTCATGATCTCCCCTTGCCGCTCATAGCGCCTAGAACGCCACGCTCAGATCGTACTCAGGAGTGTGTCACTTGTTCACCTTGTGTTCAACCTTCATTCATGTTCTGGGTGGAACTACCTAGTCCTAGTAGCTACGGGTCCTGCGCGAAACTCAGGCTGGAATCTGAAAGAGTGTTGGCCATGCAGGTTGCGTCTTGGCTGTCTGAGTTTGAGCCACCAGTTCAGGTGCCTGAAGCTTTCATTGAGCAGCTGCGCGAACAACTTGAGGCCACGGCCCTGCACGCAGCGGAGATAGTCAGGGGAACAGACCCCGAACAACTACCAATCCGGGTACCGAAGTCGCGGCTTGCAGATCTTGATTGCTGTGAACGAAAAGCCCTTGCTGTCTACCAGGCAGATCACGCAGAGCAATCGATAACGGCTTCGATGTTGCGCGGGGTGGCGCTTGATCGATTTGTGACCTATCAACTCGTAGCTGGCCGAGTCACGGAGCCACTGCAGACATGTCTTTCAATGCTTGAAGCAGAAGCAGAGGACTCGGCGATAGCTGCTTTCGAGGCGCTCGGCCCCGAGGCTGCTGCAGCGCTGATTGATCCGTTAGCGGCGCAGGTAGCTGATGCTTGGTCGGGGATCGATCCTGCCTGGGTGCCAAGAACGCAGTCCAAGGCCTCAGCGGTTTTTGCTGACGGGGCTGTGGTCTGTTCGGGAATCATCGATGTAGAGCTAGGTGGCCCGAGTGCCGGAGTACCAGCGGTGGTGGTCGAGGTGAAGTCAGGAAAGCCAGTGGCAGCACATCAGGCAGAGGCCTATCTGTACGGTCTGTTACTAGCCTTGCGGGACGGCCTAGCCCCGGGCGCAGTCGCTCGTTGGTACCCCGGCTCAGAACTTGCTGCTGTAGTCGTCAGCGAAGGTCTGCTTGCATCGGCCGCAGCGCGTTTAGAGCAAGCCATGTTGCGCTGGGCTGAGTTGCTTTGCGGAAGAACCCCGCAAGAATCCTCGGGTCCGTGGTGTGGTTGGTGCCCAGACAACGAAGTGTGTCCGAGTAGCCGGGTCGACCGGAGCGCTCCGGCGGGCCTAGCGGGCGATCTGGAGTTCGAGGCCGAGTTTGATCCGGAGCGCGACTGGTGACGAGCGAGCCCGAACCCAGCAAGACCGAACCCGGCAAGACTGAACCCAGCACTCGCGAGGAGCGCGAAGCGCTAGCGAGTCGGATGACTGAGCGCTTATGTGATTCTGTCGAGCAGTTACTGGGCGAGCAGTACCGAGTGCAGCCCGGGGTTCGCCCGAACTACTTCGCCGATGGCTTAGTCGTGGATGCATTTCGGGTGACTGAGCGGTGCCCTCGTAAGCTCGCCGGCCCATCTAGCGATTACCGCGACAGTGTGGCGATGTCCCGTCGAAGGATTGGCCTGTTGGCAGTGCGTGAACTCGCAAATAGCGCGGGCACTTCGCAGCCCATGTTGGTTTCTACTGCTGTTCAACAGGTCATGGCTGACGCAGCAAACTGGCCGATATCTCTGCGGGACTGGGTAGACAGTCTGGATCGGGCCGGGCAGGCAGCTGTTGCTGCTGCAGCGATTACCTGGGCCGAGTCAGCGCTTCGACTTGTTGGTCGGGACTCACGGGTGAAGTGGGCAGAGCCCTCGCAGAAGCCCAAGTGGAATGTGCCTGGTCGACTCGTGCAGCTTTCTGCTTCTGTGGATGCTGTCCTTGGCGGCGTTTCATCGGGCGAGAAACTGCTCATTTTGAGCGATGCCGTCCCAGGTCCTGCTGATCGACTTCGGGCTGGTTTCACGGCGTTAGTTCGCACCCTCGGCGCTCGACATGCGCCGCTCAGAGTCACAGTAGGTTCGCCGGCAACCGGATTGCTGCAACCAATTCCTGTGACACAAGAGCTGTTAGAGCTTGCTGCGGATCGAGCCTTGGAGATGATTGGGTTGCTCGCCAATCCAGACTCGGCTGGCACCGTCCCTGGTAAATGGTGCGGCTACTGCCACTTACTGGAGCACTGTGATGCGGGGCGAACTCAGCTAGCTGCAGGAGGGTCGGCAACGATGTAGAGCAAGTGGCCTGTAGCAACCTTGACGGCAGTTGCGGTTCGAACCTCAACCTCGCAGAACACCACTTTGCGACCCCTCTTGGTGACCCAGCCCTCGGCCACGAGGTCCTCTTGACGGACAGTGTCAAGGTAGCGAACAGACATCTCGATGGTAGAGAACGACCGCGGGTCGTCGTAGGCCGTACCAATTGCAGGAACCACGACCGTATCGATCAGGGTCGCTATCGCCCCAGCGTGCATCAGACCCTGCGGCTGATTCAGTTCCTCGCGCCAAGGCAGACTCATGCGTGCGTAGTCCCGGCGGAGCTCCTCAACCTTGATCCCCACCACGTTGGGAAAGTACGTCTTATTCGGCCATGTCCCGTAATGCGACCATAACTCCTGAACGGACTGAGGGAGCAGGTCGAACTGATCGGCGCGCCAAGAGGTCATGCCCAAAGTGTTGCATGTTCGCTGCCGCTAGTACGGTAGGAACGCGAGGAACAGGATTTCTCGACACAGCTCCTGCTTGGACCGACCTTGGTCTTGCAGTAGTTCCCCACCATTCTTACGGAGGCGCATTCCATGGCTGAGGCATACATCATTGACACTGTTCGCACACCGGTTGGCCGTCGCGGAGGTGGCCTATCCCAAGTCCACTCAGCGGACCTCGGAGCGCATGTACTCACGGCTCTCGTAGAGCGAACAGGAATTGATCCCTCGCTAGTCGAGGATGTGGTCTTTGGTTGCCTCGATACCATTGGATCTCAATCAGGGGACATTGCTCGCACCTGCTGGCTTGCCGCTGGTCTTCCCGAGGAAGTGCCCGGCACCACCGTTGATCGGCAGTGCGGGTCATCGCAGCAGGCAATTCATTTTGCTGCTCAAGGCGTGATGTCTGGCACCCAGGATTTGGTGGTTGCCGGTGGAGTGCAAAATATGTCGGCCATTCCCATCTCTTCGGCCATGTTGGTGGGTCAAGAGTTTGGTTTTGAGGACCCGTTCTCTGGCTCCGAGGGGTGGGTCAAGCGCTACGGCAACCTTCCTGTGGATCAGTTCTACGGAGCAGAAATGATTGCCACAGATTTCGATATCACTCGGGAGCAGATGGAAGACTTTGCCGTGCAGTCTCACGAGCGAGCGATTCTTGCACGCGCCGAGGGCCGCTTTGACTCGCAGATCACGCCATTTGGTGAGATGACCCAGGACGAGGGCCCACGTGAGCCGAACCTAGAAAAAATTCGTTCTCTGGCACCCTTGACTGAGGGCGGCAGGATTACTGCTGCGCTTGCCTCTCAAATCTCTGACGGTGCAGCGGCCATGCTCGTGGCATCTGAGCGTGCTGTAGAGCAGTACGGCCTCAAGCCGCGTGCGCGTATTCATCACCTGTCAGTGCGTGGCGAAGACCCGATCCGCATGCTCTCTGCTCCGATTCCAGCTACCCGTTATGCCCTTGCTAAGGCGGGTATGACCATGGATGACATTGACCTCGTCGAAATCAACGAAGCATTTGCACCTGTCGTGCTGGCTTGGGCCAAGGAACTTGATGTCGACTTGGCAAAGGTGAACGTCAACGGTGGCGCGATTGCACTCGGACACCCACTTGGCGCCACAGGTGCTCGATTGATGACGACCTTGCTGAATGAGCTTGAGCGCACTGGTGGCCGCTATGGGCTTCAAACCATGTGTGAGGGTGGCGGCCAAGCAAACGTCACCATCATCGAGCGGCTCTAGAAACTGTCGAACTAGCGGATTCCAAGCACAGCGCCAAGCCGCTTGAAAACCCGCTTACGACGAATGCTGCCCGGGTCTTTGAGTAGTTCTCGCCCATGGAAGCTGGTCACTAGCCATAGCCGCCGAAGCTTGCCGATCTCTCGGTGTTTCGTTGCCAGTTCTGGTTGGTAACCAAGGCGGGTCATCGGGGCGAAGCAGTATTCCTCAACCTCGCGTTGGCGCTCAGGCGACAGCGAGCCGCGCCATTTTTCTAGGCGCCCCGGGTCTCCTGGGTGATCGGCGATGAGTTTCGTGATGGGCTCACAATCCAGACCTGTCTGCAAGAACGCCCATTCAAGAGTTGGACGCGGATCAGTGGCCATCTCGGTGAGGTCGACTACCAAGAAGCGCTTGTCATCGCCGATTCGATTGAGCACCCAGTCAGCGTGGGTGCGCCAATACGTGGCGCTATAGGCGATTGAGGTATCGAACTTGACCTCTTGAGAGGCAACAACTGCACGCGGGTCTCGGGTGAGCACAATAAAGCGGGCCTCTGGCCAGAGCTTCAGTAGGTCTGGGGTGGTCTCAACGCGAAGCAACTTATTGCCCCAATGAGTAGTCGATTCTAATGAGCAAAAAATCGTCTCGCAGATTGCGGCCCAGCCTGGCGCAGACTGATGTGCCTCCCATGCAGCTTCGAGCACTGCAGGCTGATCGAGCAGTCGGTGCAACTTGGTGTTCATGGGGTCGTGGATTTGACCTTGTAGCTCGTCAAAAAGTCTGAGCAGGTCCTCTTTGCTGCTGAGATTGCCGAACTGCCGGTACAACTCGGCACCCTCGAGAGGGAGTTTGGATTCGAATCCCATCGACATGTCCGGGTGTGAGGCAATTAAGTCAAATACCCAGCTCGTTCCACTTCGAGCAGTTCCGACGATGAAGAGAGGTGGAGGCACAGAGGTTCCTGGAGTGGGCAGTAGTGAACAGAAAGAGATATGACCCTAGTTGTAAATGCACAATTGGATGCTGCTTCATAAAATATTCAGGTTCGTTCGACCATGGCCGATACATATGCAGCAACACCTAACTCCTTGCCCCGCTGTACCTCACACACTTATGTCGACTCTCGAGCCCCTCCTCCCTTCTGCAGAGATCAGTGACCCATCGGTCACTCGGCTCTTGCTGCGTAACGCTCATTCCGCCAGAGTGAGCACGCTCTTGCAGCGGGCCACTGCAGTCCGGCCGAGCATGTCGGTGATCCTGACGGGAACCGACCCTGTAAACGATTCGCTCTTGAGCGCTGCTAGTACATGGCAGGCCACGGGAGCACGCCTTGAGCTGTTCGCTTTTGATTCAACGGAACCTTCCATTGCAGGCCTGAGTCAAGAGCGACTCCAGAGGTCCGATCTCGTGCATCAGATCCTCAGCGAAGCTCCCGGAGGCCAACTTCTTGGGGTTGCCCGAGCCGTTGAAAAATCAGATCACGAGTTCGTGGTTCTCGCCTCGGCGCAGAGCGACTCGATGGGCTTCTTGGATCAGTGTTTGGCGCAGATGTGGATTGACGGAGCAGATGTTGCCGTGCTGCAGCTAGGCCAGCAGGATGCCTTGGCAGGCCCGCAGCCGATTGACGCGGCTACCCAACTAGCCCGCTGGATTGCATCATCGGGAGCCCCCAGAGTGGAGCGGACAATTGTGATGCGGCGCTGGGTGGCTCGATGGATTTTCAACGAGATTGCTCGTGCAATTGACCCCGTTGAAGAGATTGCAGACCGAGCGCGGCTGCTCGGAATTGCTATTGCCGTGGTTGGCTCTCAGGAGTAGCTCCGCCAAACTGGAACCTGTTCCAGTTTTCTGACGTACTCTCAGAGGGTGGATTTCCAAGACTCTCCCGACCTCGCAGCCTTCCGAGAGGAAGTGCAAACGTTCCTATCCGCCAATGCCGAGTTGCGACGTGGCGATGACCGAGATTGGTCTCGTAACGGTGCCGCAAACGATCCAACTCTTGCTGAGGAGTATCGGAAACGCTGTCATGCTTGGCAGAAGCTGCTCTTCGACTCGGGTTGGGCAGGGCTTACCTGGCCGACTCAGTTTGGAGGTCGCGGTTTAGGGGCAGCTCAGCAAATCATTTTTGGGCAGGAACTCGCCGCTTATGACGCAACCTCTGGATTCTTAACTGCAGCGCAGGCCTTGGTCGGCCCTACGTTGATGCAGCACGGTTCTGCGGCTCAGCAAGAACGCTATTTGGCACCCCTTCTCTCTGGAGAAGAATCCTGGTGTCAGCTCTTCTCTGAGCCGGGAGCGGGATCGGACTTGGCAGCACTTGCAACGCGGGCAGTTCTTGACGGGGAGGAATGGGTCGTCAACGGGCAGAAGGTGTGGACCTCAAGTGCACAGCATGCAGATTTTGGAATTCTGATCGCCAGAACCAATCCTGAACTGCCAAAGCATGAAGGCCTGTCGTACTTCATCCTTGATATGCGCTCAGCGGGGATAGAGATTCGCCCGCTAATTCAAGCCCAGGGAGTGGCGCACTTCAATGAGGTGTTCTTCTCGGACCTTCGGATACCCGAAGCAAACTTGGTCGGCGAAGTCGGCGATGGTTGGAAAGTCGCCCGAACCACGTTGCGTAGCGAGAGTTCCATGATCTCCGGAGCGGGGCAGGCCACAAACTTTGCCGCCGTGCTCTCCACTGCCCGACGACTTGAGCGGACCGAGGACGCAGTCCTTCGCCAAGAACTCGCCAAAGTGTGGACCAATGAGCAGGTGCTCAAATGGATGAGCTGGCGCACCCAAACCGCAGTGATGACAGGCCGTAGGGAGCTAGCTCTGCACGGGTCGCTACTCAAGAACTTCTTTACCCGTTCACTCGCTCATCGAGTGAATTTGGCAGTTGAACTCGAAGGCCCCGAGGGGATGCTCTGGCATGATGCCGAAGGTGATGGGTTCTGGCAGTACCAGTGCTTGAACCAGTTTGCCTCGCGCATTGGCGGCGGCACCGAAGAGGTGCACCGAAATAACCTCGGTGAACAAGCCCTTGGCCTGCCTCGCGAACCAGCCCTTGATCGTGACCTGCCATGGACGCAGACCAAGCGTTCCTAACTACTGCAACCCACACAAGAGAGAATCACATGATGCTTGAAGGAAAGACAGCGCTCGTAACGGGAATCGGCCCGGGGATGGGACGAGATATTTCGCTCGGGTTGGCAAAGGAGGGGGCGGACGTCATTTTGGTTGCCCGCTCCGAGAAGGTGGTTCCTGGAGTTCTGGAAGAAATTGAGGCGCTTGGGCGACGAGCTTTCGCAGTGTACGGAAATATCGCCAAGGCCGAGGATTGTCTGCGAATTGCACAAGAGGCCGAGGCTGCGGTGGCGCAACTCGATTCAGGGAGAACAGGTATCGACATCTTAATCAACTCTGCGTTCCACGGCGGAGAACACGTCAAGTTTGAAGATGCAGATCTGCAACGTTGGCGGAGGCCAGTCGACATTAATTACTTCGGAACGCTGCAACTCACCCAGGCGATGCTGCCGCTACTCAAGACTGCGTCTGCGCGCACTGGGGATGCACGCATTGTGATGATTAACACCATGTCTGTGCATGACCTTGAAGTAAAGGCAGGTTCGTACGCTGGCTCAAAGGCTGCGCTTGGTGCTGTTACCAAGACCCTGGCTCTTGAACTTGGCGAGTATGGCATTCGAGTCAACGCGGTTCATCCTGGTTACATCTGGGGGGACAGCGTACAGATCTACTTTGAATGGCA
>CAMDAT010000043.1 GCA_945888825.1 Bifidobacterium breve
GCAAGCGTGTCGATACCACCGATGTGGCCATGGAACAGGTCAGTGCGGTCCATGCTCTGCCGGCGCAACTTCGTGTCAAAGTTGAAGCCACCAGTGGTAAATCCTCCAGCTTGGACAATCTCGTACATCACCAGCGAGAGTTCCTCAACCGAGTTCGGAAACTGATCAGTATCCCAACCGTTTTGTGCATCGCCTCGGTTGGCGTCAACGCTACCGAATATGCCGTTCTCGAGTGCGTAGGCAACTTCGTGGTGAAAACTATGGCCAGCGAGGGTGGCATGGTTTGCCTCAATGTTGACCTGATACTCACCCATCAAGTCGTAGCGTTCTAAAAACCCGTGCACTGCAGAGCAGTCGTAATCGTATTGGTGTTTTGTGGGTTCTTGCGGCTTGGGTTCAATCAGCAGCGCGCCGGTAAATCCGATTGAGCGTTTGTGTTCCGCGACGAGTGTGAGGAATCTGGCTAGCTGATCCCCCTCTTGCCGCAGACGAGTGTTCAGCAGGGTCTCGTACCCTTCGCGTCCGCCCCAGAGCACGTAATTTTGGCCATCTAGGCGGTGCGTTGCCTCAAGAGCGTCACGAACCTGCGCAGCGGCATAGGCGAACACCTCTGGGTCAGGGTTCGTCGCTGCGCCAGCGGCGTAGCGCGGGTGCGAAAACAAGTTGGCGGTTCCCCATAGCAAGCGAACGCCGCTCTCCTCCATCTTGAGCCCAGCGCGATCCACCATGAAGTCAAGGTTGGATCGGGACTCCCTAAGTGTGTCGCCTGCTGGCGCCATGTCGAGGTCGTGAAAGCAGAAAAACGGTGTGCCGAGTTTTGTGAAGAACTCAAAGGCCGCATCCTGTTTTGCGCAGGCTGCCTGAGTCGCGTCGGCAGGTGCATCAAGCCATGGTCGGTCAAAGGTGCCGACGCCAAAGACGTCACTGCCGGGCCAACAAAAGCTGTGCCAGTAACACACCGCAATGCGCAGGTGATCCTCCATGCGCTTGCCGGCCACCAGTCGGTCCGGGTCATAGACCCGATAGCCCAAGCTGTTTGAGGTTTGGCTAGTGACACCTGCAGGCCTGACGGGTTCGGAAATCTCGCCGAAGAACGGTGTTGAGTTATCGAACTCAGCCATAGATATCTCTCCCCTTGAGCATGCGTGGAGAATTGCTCTCCACTCGTTACGATCAAACTACGGCAGTTCGGGTTATTGGTCTGATTCTGCTCTCTCACTCGTCACCTGTAACCCTCTAGGACTCCGCCGATGCGCACCACATCGATCTTCACTGTTCGTGCCGAGCCCACTTCTGCCCGACTGCTCACTGCTTCTTTCTTAAGCACCGAGGGGTATTCGCCGGAATGGGATCACGAATGGGATGGCACCGCCCGAAAGGGATCACGGGCGCTTCATTTCATGGCCGGTGGCATTGCCCAGAGTTATTCCTTCGATTTGAATATCCGCTACTTGAGCGGAACAAACGGCGATACACGCTCACTTATTGAGGTGCGACAGGAGGCTCGTGCCTACACGGGCGACTCTGTGGGCACCTCCAAGACACAAGCCGAGGTGGAACACCTCGATGCCGGGCTGCGAGTTGCCCTGGAATTCGCAGGGGTGCTCGAACATTCTGAAATGGTGCGCTGCTAGAGCATTACCAGTGGCTTGTGCCTGTGGCGCCTTTGAACGGGCCCACGACTGCAGATGTGATCCATCCACCGTAGAAATCCCCCTCGTTTTGCTCAACCCGCTCCTCGTCCACGAAGCATGAGTCCACCCGGCGGGGGTAAAACGCAACATGATCTGCAATCGCTTCAAACTCGGCAGTTGGATTTGGGTAGTACCAAGCCGCAGAAGGTGAAACAGCTGCGCCAACCAGAATGTCGAAATATGAGGCAATCCCTTTCCACTCGCAGTAGGACTGCCCTTGGGCCGGCCGGAGGACGTCGGGCGAAATGTCGGCGAGCGGAAGGTAATAGGCGGGAGGCTGACTGGTTTCGAGCACCCGGTATGCACTCGTTGTAGAGGCAATAAGTACTCCAGCGAACTCCACTCGAATCAGGGCGCTAGTTGGCTCAACTCTTGGCGGCCGCGGGTAGTCCCAAACCGATTCTTGGCCAGGGCCTGGCTCAATTCGCCGAAAGTTCGACATCAGTTTCTTCCTTCCTAGCAAGGAAGTGTTCCTCCTCTTGCACTGTGCTGCGCAATACTCACAGTGTGAATTCTGCACCCGTGGTCGCCGGAACTGAGCGCGGCCGCCGTGAGTGGTCGGTCGAATCAGTGGCGATAGAAGAGGTTCCTGAACCTCAAAGATTTCGGAGTACCGCTGACCTTCTTCGAATTCTCTTCACCTTGGCCATCCTGGCACTAGTGATTCTGGCTGGAAGCATTGGCTCAGAAACCACAATCGGAATTCAAGAAGACATCACAACGGCGGTCACAAACGTTCCAAAACTAGTAGTCAGTCTTTTGGCCACACTCAATAGCCTGATTGTGTTGGCCTTGCCGATCTACCTCATTGGTGAGCTTGCGCTTCGCCGACGCTGGAGGCTTCTGGGCACTTCGCTGGCGGCTGCAGCGTTGGCTTTGGTCGCAGCGGAAGTCTTTGCAACCTATGCCCCGGATTTTATTGCAGGCGGACTGCTTGACTCTCTGACCCAACCACTAGATGGGGGGACTGGTCAGACTCCAGCGGCGTTTGGCTTATTCGCAGCGGTTTCTGCGCTCATGACCGTTGAGCGATCAGGAACGAGACCCAGCACCATTGTTGTGGTGTGGACGAGTTTGCTCGCCTTGGCAGTGCTATTCCTTATCGATGGGCGAGCTACTCCCTTGGCGCTACTCGTCAGCGTTCTTGTTGGTCACGTGATCGGATTGGTCGTTCGGTATACCGCGGGAACAGAGAATCCCCGTGTTGGTGCTCGCAAGATTGCCGAGGCCTTAGGCAGGGTAGAGCTGTTCGCAGTTTCGTTTGTTCAGTTGCCGGTGGAGTCCAAGTTGGGTCGGCAGTTCACGTTGCTGACTGCAGACGGGACCCGTGCGCGAGTGCAGGTGCTAGACCCCGATCGCGGGGCTCTTCGGGTACTCAGGCAGCTCACTCGGGTACTTCGGGTGCGCACCTGGGTGACACGAGCACCAAGCTTGTCTGCGCGCGTTCAGGTTCAACAAGCAGCAGTGCCAGCGCTCATGGCTCGTGAAGCACACGTGCGAACGCCGCGCTTTTTAGCCGCTGCAGAAGTTGATGATCGAACACTAGTTTTTGCAGAGGAACGTCCTGAAGACCTTCGAGTGTTGTCAGAGTTCACTGCCGATGCGATTTCAGACGAGGCGCTTTCGCAGGCTTGGAAACAGGTTCGAAGAATGCACCATGCAGGTGTTGCTCACGAGGGGATCAATCCAGAGAGTCTTGCAGTAGACCGTGATGGTCGGATCTGGATTCTTGGGCTAACGCAGGGCGAGATTGCAGCATCTCGGCTGCGCATGCGGCTCGATCGAGCCGAACTTTTGCTAGCAACAGCGCTCTTGGTGGGTGTCGACCGGGCGATTACTGCCGCGGTCGCAGAAATTGGCGATCAAGATCTAGCCAACCTTCCGGCACTGCTCCAGCCAGTGGCGCTCAATCCCGCGCTACGGCTCGCACTCAAAGGCAACGACGCGCTGTTGGATCAGGTGCGTGAAGAGGCCACGGCAAGGGCACCGGAGCCGTCTGCAGACGAAGTGCGACTCGAACGCCTTCGACCCCGTGCGCTCGTCACGCTGATTGCCGCAACGCTGGCGGTATACGTCCTCGCCGGGCAACTGAGCAACATTGATTTTGCCACGGTCATACGCAGTATCAATTGGTACTGGGCAGGCCTTGCGTTTGTTGCATCGATCATGACCTACGTGGGAGCAGCATTCACCATCCATCCATTCTTGCCGGTGCGGGTCCCAGCATTTCGACTGCTAGCCGCTCAGTTTGCGGCAACATTCGTCTCTCTAGTTGCGCCCGCGGCGGTGGGTAGTGTGGGAACAAATGTGCGGGTGATTCAAAAAGCTGGCGCACCTTCTGGTCTGGCAGTTGCAAGCGTCGGACTGTCCTCGCTCGTGGTCTTTGCCACAACAGTCATGGCACTGCTCGGTATCACCATTTTTTCTCGTGAGGCCACGCAACTTGATATCAAGGCACCCTCTTGGGGGGCGTTGCTCGTAGCAGCAGGCGCACTCCTCATAGCTGTTTTCGCATTCGTTCTTCCAGCAACGCGTCGGCTCATCCTCGAGCGGATGCGGCCAATTTGGGAGTCCACTGGACCGCGGGTACTCGACGTTGCACGCGACCCAAAGCGGCTCGTAAAAGGTGTGGCTGCAAGCCTGTTCACCTCACTTGCTTATGCAGTCACGCTGTTCGTTGCAGTGCGTGCCTATGGCGATGAGATCCCGCTAGCGGGAGCGGTGGTGGTGTACCTCGGCGCGGGTCTTGTTGGCTCGGTTGCTCCAACTCCTGGTGGCATCGGTGCTGTAGAGGCAGCACTTGTTGCTGGCCTGAGCGCTATTGGGGTTCCAGCGGCCGTTGCCCTACCAGCGGCGCTGTTATACCGAACTGTCACGTTCTGGTTGCCGACCTTGCCCGGTTGGTTCTCGCTGCGGTGGCTACAAAGCCACGACGCGATCTGATGCGATCTGATCTGAACTGCAGCAGCAACTCGTTATTTTGTGGGATTCCCCAAAGCGGCGTCCATAACAGCAGTCTCTAACTCGCTGAGCATTTTGCTGATCTCCCGATGAGCTTTCTTGCGTTTCACGAGTGGCAGATTCTTTGCAACCGCCAGCGAAAGCCGGATCTGATTCAGTGCTTGGTACACCTTGTCGAGGAATGCCGACCCCGAGGCACCAGTCTCTGGTCGCAACATATCGAGCGTGGCCGAGAGCTTCTCAACTCGCCGTTCAAGTCGCTCCTGGCCAAGAATCGGAAGAGCAGAAGCTGAGCTTCGTCCTAGATCTTCTACGGGTAGATCAGATGCCGAGTACACCCCTGCTGCGCGACGGTCCTCATTCCAGAGTCGAATTCTTTGCGCTAGATCGGAGCCAGCGAGTAAGAGCTGTGCGCGAGTCTCAGGATCTTGGAGCATGCGAACGGCTTGAGCAGTAGCTGTAGCGAGCGCAGCTGCCATGGCTGCGCTTGTTTTAGATTTCGATGCCACGGTGACTCCCTCCAACCCAGAACAGTTCGAACCCAGTCAGTTTTAACGCGGTCAAGCTCCAACACAATTCAGGTTACTGCTCACTCAGTGGGTGGTCATCCCGCCGTCCACCACTAGCGTTTGCGCAGTCATAAAGCTGGATGCATCGCTTGCCAGAAACAAGGCTGCTGGAACCATCTCTTCGGGGGATGCTGGCCGCTTGATGAGTTGTGTATCCACCGCAGCTGCTTGGAATCCCTCGGGTGCGCTCAAGAACATGTCGGTTGCCACAGTTCCGGGTGCAATGGCGTTCGCCCGAATACCATCAGCGGCAAGCTCAGCCGCCATTGCCCGAGTCATTGCTAGCAGCGCTGCCTTGGCCGAAATGTAGAGCGACACGTAGCTGCCGTGCGTGTACACACCGGCAGTTGCAATGTTGATAATCGAAGCGTGGCTGCTGGCACGCAGATGCTCAAGTGCGTTCTGCACCAAGAACACAGGGCCGCGCAGATTGGTCTCATGTGACTTAGCGAGGGCCTCTGCAGTAATTGATCCAAAGGGTTGTGCAAGTGGATTGGCAGCGTTATTCACAATGATGTCGATTCCGCCAAACTCCTGCGCGCTCCGCTCGACGAGTGCCTCGATCTGCTGCAGGTCACCGACATGAGTGGGAACCGCAAGGGCCGACCCGCCATCATGGGTAATAGCGTTGACGGCCGCATCGCAGGCCTCGGGCTTGCGACTAGCGATCACCACGTTTGCACCCATTGCCGCAAAGCCATGAGCAATTGCCAGGCCGATTCCGCGGCTGCCACCGGTGATAATGGCAGTACGCCCAGTCAGGTCAAAAGTGCCAAGCAGTTCATCGCGGTTCATGAGTTCTCCTGAAGGTGTGGTGATGTAGAGGCTCACACATTACAGAGCAGTCTTCACATGCAACCTCGCTCGCTAGCCGCCTACTCTCTGGGCATGACTCGCTTCGTGAATCGGTCAAAGACTTGCGGTGCAGTCCTGATCGGGTGTGTCCTCATCCTGTCAGCGGCTCTTGTTGGATCATCTTGTTCCTCTTCAGCCGACTCGGCGAGTCAAGAGAGTTCGACTGCGCCACCATCGACTACAGCTTCACCCAAGGTTCCCGATCAAGCAGACTGCGTGCCACCTGCAGCGAGTTCTCCGGTTCAAGTCACAGCAGTAGCAGGCTCTGCAACGGATATTGACTTGGTGTCTTTTGATGGAACCGTGATTCGTGGGCACTGGTTCGCGCTCCCATCAGCCACTGCGCAGGACCCGGCACCGACAATCCTGATGGGACCCGGATGGAGTTTGTCTGGCGATACTGCGGTTGATTCGGTGGGGATCTTGGGTGTGGTCGGTATTTCCACCCTTCGCGAAGCGGGCTACAACGTGCTCACCTGGGACCCTCGCGGGTTTGGCGAGTCGACGGGGGTTGCGCAGGTCAACTCAAAGGAGTTCGAGGCTCGAGACGTGAGTGAGTTGCTCAACTGGGTAGCCACCCAACGCGTGGCGGAACTCGATGGCCAACGCAACCCTCGCGTGGGCATGGTGGGTGGGTCATATGGTGGTGGGATTCAACTAGTAACGGCTGCCACGGATTGCCGGGTTGACGCAATCGTCCCAGTCATTGCGTGGAACTCTCTGCAGAGCAGTTTGTATAAGGCCGACACGGTCAAGTCGGGATGGGCAGGGATTCTGAGTGACTCGAGCGCCTCTGACTCTGTTGATCCGCATGTGCGCCATGCCCAGGATTCGGCTGAAGCCACGGGCAGACTCGATGCCGAGGATCAGGCTTGGTTCATTGCCCGCGGCCCGGCAGAGTTGGTCAATCAAATCACTGCCCCAACGCTGATCGTGCAGGGAACTGTGGACACACTCTTCACCCTGGGTGAGGGAATCACGAACTACAACATGCTGACGAAGAACGGTGTCCCCGTCTCAATGATCTGGTACTGCGACGGCCATGGGGTGTGTCTGACAAATCCGGGTGATCAACTGCGCGTCACGAGAGCGGTCATTGCTTGGATGGATCGTTACGTTGCAAACGACACATCCGTGGACACTGGACCTGGGTTCGACGTCATTGATCAAGATGGTGTTCGGTACACGGCTGCGAGTTACACCAAAGCGGTCGGAACACCTTTGAAAGCAAGTGGTTCAGGAACATTGGAACTCACTGCCGAGGGAGGTTCGGGGCCTGTAGTAATTCCCGAGGGAGCCGGATCGGTGCTGTCCGGCCTGGTGGAATCGATTACTCCAGCGTTTGCGCAGAATGCTGTCAATGTGCAGCTAGTAGTTAAGGGTGGACCAGACCTTGTTCTTGGAGCCTCAGAGCTCAGCTTGTCGTATTCGGGAACCAATGGCACCGGTGACCGCCCAACACGAGTCTTTGCACAACTTGTGGATGCGTCGACATCCTTGGTGATTGGCAATCAGGTCACTCCCATTGCAGTGGTTCTAGACGGAGCGAAGCATCAGCTCAGAGTTCCACTCGAGGTCATTGCCTTTGCCGCTAAGCCGGGCGCCACAATCACGCTTCAGATTGTTGCCAGCACGGTGGCCTATGCGGCTCCGCAGTTCGGTGGCCAAATTGTTTTTGACTCGATTGATCTGAGTTTGCCCGTACTCGCGGCAGATCAAATGAAGCGTGACCCGGCCTGAGGGCTCGGGGCTGTTGAGTGGAGCGATTTCTTTGTTCAGGCTCTTTGTTCAGCTTGCCCGATAATCAAGCAGGCGCACGGGCAGTCGCTTGAAACTGTTATTCAAATTTGACCGCACCCGAACGGGGTCCCCTGCGAGTTCAATCCGAGCGAAGCTACGCAGCAACTCAGTAAAGAACACTCGGCCTTCTAAGCGGGCTAAGTGAACGCCCAAGCAGAAGTGTTCGCCAATACCAAACGACAGATGCGGGTTGGGGTTGCGATGGATGTTGAACGAGTTGGGTTCATCAAACACGGCCTCATCTCGATTGGCTGAGGTGTAATACATCACTACCTTGTCGCCAGCAGAAATCTGTACGCCGCTCAACTCTGTGTCCTCGCTAGCAGTGCGTCGGAAGTAGTGCAGCGGATTTGCCCAACGAAGAATCTCTTCCACGGCGCCAGGGATGAGCGATGCGTCATCACGAAGCTCTTGGAGTTGCTCAGGGTGTTGTAGCAGCGCCCAAAGCCCAGAGGACAACATGGACTTTGTGGTGTCGTTCCCTGCAGTCACGATCTGCACGAAAAAGCTACCAAAATCAACATCGCTCATGGGTTGGCCGCCAAACTCGCCATCCAGAATCAGCGTGGTCAGGTCTTCTCGTGGTGGCTCTGACCTGCGGCGCGCAGCAAACTCAATCGCGTACATAGCCATCTCGATCGAAGCGCTGTAGTCGGGCTCGTCACCGACAATTTCGGGGTCAGACCCAGAGGTTTGACGTTCTGCCAACGAGTGCAGAAGGTCCCAGTCGGCTTCGGGCAGACCCATCAGATTACCCATGACTTTGGTGGGTAACCCCGAGGTGAGTTCGTGCACAAACTCAACGGAGTCTCGACCCGCAACATCAGCCATGAGTTCGCGACTGATCTCGGCAATCCGAGGCTCAAGGCCCGCAATGATCTTTCCTTTAAAGGGCTCCGAGAGCGGCCGCCGGTACTCGTTGTGCATGGGCGGATCCATGGCGAGCAACATCATCCGCATCATCTCAAGACTCGCGGCATCAAGGTTCTCGAGAACGACGCCACCCTCGCTAGCCGAGAACAGATTGGGGGAGCGCGAGACTTTCACTACATCGGCATGGGTAAGCACTGCCCAGAATCCGGGCTCACCTGCCATGGGCTGCCAGGCCACAGGGGACTCGGCACGAAGCGCAGCAATCTGATCATGCGGGACCTCGAGCAAAAAAGTGTTGGGGTCTGCGAGTAAACCGATTTCTGGCTGCGGCGTCACGAGACCAGCACGTTTGGCCGGTCGAATCCTTCGGCTTCAGCGAGCATGTAATAAGCCTCGAGGGTTCCGGGGCCATCGAACACGCTCTCAATGTTTCCATCGGCGTCAAGGTTCAGGTTTGATCCGTACATCTGGAACCACACGTGAGTGTCGTCCTCAACGCATTCCAACGTGTGCTGCGAGCCTGCCGGTTCATACAGAAATGACCCAGCCCGGTTGACGTACTCGTATTCCTGATATTTCCAAGCTCCGCTTGTGGTGTAGCCGAATACAGGCCCGGTATGGCGGTGGGTCTGGATGGCGTAATTCTTTTGGAAAATGTTTTCGACGATCCAGAGGCCTTGGCCATGGTCAACTTGAATCACCTTGAGTTTGTTGCCTCCACCGATTTCTACAAACGGCAAGTCCTCGGCTCCGCGGTGTACTGCTTCAGTCACGTGTTCCCCATTCCGACCCGTTTGCTCGCAGGTCGCTCTGCTTAGGAGTGCTTGAGCGCAACTCGTTCCATGACAAGATAGTCGCACCCAATCGAGGAGATACTGCAGTGAGCTTGCATGCCAAGGATTCAATCGAAGGTCACGCAGAAGACTCGATATTTTCGAGCAAAGGGCTCTCGCAGGCCACCCCGAAGTACAAGTTCCCCCTGCAGGAACTCAACCCCGATGAGGCCTATCAGGCCGTGCATGACGAACTGATGCTCGATGGCAACTCTCGCCAGAATCTGGCGACCTTCTGTCAGACATGGGAGGAGCCGCAAGTTCATGCGCTGATGGATCTGTGTATCGACAAAAACCTGATCGATAAAGACGAGTACCCGCAAGCTGCTGAGCTGGAGCGTCGCTGCGTGCATATGTTGGCCGATCTGTGGAATGCCCCAGATGCAGATAACACCATCGGAACCTCTGGAATTGGTTCATCCGAGGCCTGCATGCTTGCCGGCATGGCTGCCAAGTGGAGGTGGCGTGAGCGCCGTCTGGCCGAGGGCAAGTCCACTGACTCGCCAAATATGGTCTGCGGCCCCGTACAAGTGGTCTGGCATAAATTTGCAAAATACTGGGACGTCGAGATGCGGGAAATAGGGATGTCTCCCGGCAACTACTGCATGGATGTCGAGCAGATGCTTGAACTCGTGGACGAGAACACCATTCTGGTGATGCCAACCTTCGGGGTGACCTACACCGGCAGCTATGAGCCGGTCCAGGAACTTGCCGAGGCGCTTGATCGCTTGCAGGCCGAGACAGGGCTAGATGTCGATATTCACGTAGACGGCGCAAGTGGAGCTTTTCTGGCTCCCTTCTGCGCACCAGAGGTGATCTGGGACTTTCGTCTACCGCGGGTGAAGTCCATCAGTAGTTCGGGGCATAAGTTTGGGCTTGCTCCACTCGGTGTGGGCTGGGTTGTCTGGAGAGACATAGCGGAACTGCCCGATGATCTGATCTTTCACGTCACCTACCTCGGTGGGGACATGCCGGTTTTTCAGATCAACTTCTCTCGGCCAGCGGGGCAGATCGCAGCGCAGTATTACGACTTCTTGAGACTTGGCCGCGCGGGATATCAGAGAGTGCATCAGGCCTCTTATGACAGCTGCGCCCTGATTGCAGATGCCATAGTCAAGCTTGGCCCGTTTGAGCTGATCTGCACGGGTGACCCACTGACAGGAATTCCCGCAGTGACTTGGAAACTGATCGACGGGGTGGACCCGGGTTTCACCCTGTATGACCTTGCCGATCGGCTCCGGATTCGCGGTTGGCAGGTGCCGGCTTACCCGCTCACTGGCTCGCTCAGCGATCTTGCGGTGCAGCGAGTCCTGATTCGCCAGGACCTGAGTCGGGATCTCGTTGACATCCTGCTGGCGGACTTTGCAGATGCGGTAGCTCACTTTGATCGCCACCCGATCGCAGTCTCAATGACCAAAGAAGAGTCAAGCGGTTTCAGTCACCTCTAAGGCACGCACCCGCAAGCGCTGGGGTCAAGTTGTTACTCCGCCGGCCTAACCAAGTACACGCCGGCCTAACCGGCCGGCCCAGCTAGTCGGTCAATGCACTCGCCAGCAGCAATTCGAGACAAGTCCTCAACGCTGAGTGAGACCAACTCGGCCACTCGGCTTCGATCCTCGGCGGCAGGAATCTGAACTTTGCGTTGAACGGCTAGAACGCGGGCCCCAGCGCTCTGGGCCGAAGCCAGACCAGTCAGGGAATCTTCAATAGCGACTGACCTTGAGATATCAACTCCAAGGCGCTCTGCGGCCAAGATGTAGGGCTCAGGGTGTGGCTTTCCATGCGTGACATTGTCCCCGCTGACAACTGCTTGAAACGTACCCGCTGGGACACTTGCGACAATCTGATCCGCAATTGCTTGGTACGACATCGTCACGAGAGCGCAAGGTACTTCGGCGGACATCAGAGCGGCGAGAAGTTCCAGACTGCCGGGTTGCCACGGGACTGCTGTGCCGATGTCGGCAACAACGCTCTGCACCATGATCTCCACAATCTCTGACACCGACAGGTCAATCCCTCGAGCTTGCAGCGCAGCGCCAGAGTCGGGAAGGGCATTGCCCACTAGTGAGAGTTCATCCTGTTCGGTCCACTCAAAACCATGGGCCTGAGCGAGCTTGTGCTCCGCTGCGGCCCAATACGGCTCTGAGTCAACAAGTGTTCCATCTAGGTCCCAGAGGACGGCCGCAGGTAAGAGCATCATGGGAATCTAGGCGGGTTGAGAGAGTTACGCCGAGTTGGCAAAATCCGAGCAATTCCTCTTCAAAACTAGAACGCGTTATCGTTCTCCCCATGGAGATCATCGACAGTGTCCTGACCAATCCAGAAGCCTTTCAGCGCATGGAGCACCATGAGGTGTTTGCCCAGCTTCGCCAAGAAGATCCGGTGCATTGGACCGAGGAAGCAACCGGTCCGGGCTTTTGGTCAATTACCAAGCATGCTGACCTGAAGTTGATCAATCGCGACGCCGAGGGGTTTAGCTCCGAGGCCAACGGGGTCAACATCATTGAATTCAATGATGTTGAATCTGGCTTTGATATGCGCGGCAAGATCATGTTGATGACCGACCCGCCTCGCCATACGCGATACCGGCTCTTGGTCAACAAGGGCTTTACTCCTCGCATGATTGCTCTGATTGAACAGCACTTGCGGTTTCGCACGGAGCTGATCGTTGATCAGATCATCGAAGACGGAACCTGCGACTTTGTGACTGACCTTGCAGCGGAGCTTCCGTTGCAGGCAATTGCCGAGATCATGGGCGTGCCTGACGAGGATCGCCACCTGCTCTTTGACTGGTCCAACCGAATGGTCGGTGCTGATGATCCGGAGTATCAGAGCGAGAATCCTGATGAAGCAACCATGGCAGCAGCCGAGTTGTATATGTATGCAGCGAGCCTCGGCGAAGCCCGCCGCGACGACCCTCGCGAAGATGTTGTTACCAAACTGATTAACGCAGAGATCGATGGGGATCGCCTGACTCAAGAGGAGTTCGAACTATTCATTCTGCTGCTGGCTGTGGCGGGCAACGAGACCACACGCAATGCAACTGCCCACGGAATGATTGCGCTCATGGAAAATCCTGAGCAGCTAGCCAAGTTGCGAAGTGACCCCGACAAGTTCATCGACGGCGCAGTGGAAGAGGTCCTTCGTTGGGCTACCCCCGTGCTGCACTTCCGTCGTACTGCAATGAAAGATCTTGAGCTGCGCGGTAAGCAGATCAAGACCGGAGACAAAGTCGTCATGTGGCACATCTCTGCGAACCGAGATGAGGAAGTCTTTGATGATCCGTTCGTGTTCGATATCGAACGTACTCCGAACGATCACATTGCCTTTGGTGGTGGCGGTGCGCACTTCTGCTTAGGAACAAACCTGGCGCGAATGGAACTGCGTCTGATCTTCCACGAGATTGTCTCTCGCATGGAAGACATCGAATTTGATGGCGATATTGAACGACTTCGATCCAACTTTATTGGTGGCGTTAAGCACATCCCCATCCGATTCACTCCAGCCGCACGCAAGCATGCCGAGGGCCAAACAGTCAACGCCTGAGTAGTCGAGCGGCTCAGCTTGGGCCGCCTATTGCCAGGGATCTGGCTTATTCCGCCAGAAAGTCAAGCGATGCTGAGTTCATGCAAAACCGCTGACCCGTTGGCCTAGGGCCGTCTTGAAACACGTGCCCCAGATGTGCTCCACAGTGCGCGCATACGGCTTCAGTCCGAGACATCCCATGACTGCGGTCCTCAATCAAGGTGACCTTTTCTGGGTCGAGTGCCTCAAAGAATGAGGGCCAACCCGAACCGGACTCGTACTTCGTATCCGAAGAGAACAGCGGCATCTCGCACACGACGCACCGGTAAATACCTGCATCTTTTTTGTCCCAGAACGCCCCGGTGAACGCTGGTTCAGTTCCAGCTTGCTGCGTCACGATGAATTGCTCTGCACTGAGTCGTTCTCGAAGATCAGTCTCGGTGAGGTCTGTCCTGAGTGCAGGGTTGGCAAGTGGGTCAGTCATGGATAGCACAATATCAGGGGTGATCCGAGTCGAATATGTCGGTAGGCTCACCTCCTCAGCACTCTTGAACAAGGAACGATCGTCATGTCTGCACAAAGCGAGCCCTTTTCGGTATTACCGCCGAACCCCTTTGCCGATCGGGTTGACCACGCAGTTGAGCGAGAGCCAAAGCTGGTGCGAACAGCGGTGCGCCAATTAAAAAAAGAAGAGGAGCTCAAGCCTCTGCAGGCTGAGTTGCTGGTCTTGCAGCGCTATCTAGAAG
>CAMDAT010000044.1 GCA_945888825.1 Bifidobacterium breve
CTCAAAGCCGTTCACTTGAACCTGCCGGCAGATTCGAGCCCTCGACTCATGCAAGGCTGATGGCCCTCGGAACCGGTATTGCCCAAACCCCAGCTGAGCAGTTAGCTCCGCTGCTCCTCGCGAGCCTTGAGGACGGGCTAGACCCAGCAGACCTGGTGGACACGTTTGCACTGCTGCGAGCGGCTGCCTATGCAGTTACGAGTATCGACGCAGTTTCAGTGAATGAGGGCGCCAACCCGCAGGTTCAATCTGCGCTCACAGCCTGCATTGCTGCCGATGCATTGCAACTCTGCATGAGGAGCACTCAGTCACTCAGCCTTCGTTACGAACTAGCGCTTGCTGCACCCCTGAGTCCCTCCGCTAGCAGCCTTGACTCGGTGGGAGAACTTTGGGTTCCACCCTTTGATAGCAGCGGCTTGGCAGACACCCTGCTGGCTCTTGCCGACGCAGACCCGGACTCTGCTGCCGAGGCAGCAACGGCGATACCGCCGCAGGACCATGAGTCCACGAATCAAGCCTGGCTAGCCATTCGGCGAGTAGTGGCTGCTGACAGTTCGCTACAGATGCAACCATTAGCGCAGGTTACGGCCTTAGAGCGTGGGTTTCGCAGTACCGACCACCCTGCCAGAATTTGGTTTCTGGCCGCAGCAGCTAGGACTGCCGCTCACTCACGTTCACATGCCGAACCGCTTGCAGCACTAGCAGAAGATATTCTCAGCTAGCAGGTATTTGCACTCCCCGAGATGCCTAATCGGAAGTAATTCCGACTAACTTCAGTTCAGATTGCCCGCCAGAATCAACGGGCATCTTGAAAGGCGCTCATGTCACGCAATCCCGTTCTGACGGACAAAGCATTTGGCGAAACCTCCGCTACACAGGGCGCAAGCCCAGCACAGGAGTGGGATTCGGCGCAGCAGGGAGCCGCTGCGGCTGTCGGTCTACAGGGCCAAGGCCAATCGACTTCTGCTGCAACTCCACCAGCAGGTTCGGGACGAGTTATGACGCTCGGCGGCGTATCTGCTGCCACGCTCTTCATATTCACGTTCCTGCTCATCGGGGCGGCCTTTGGTTGGACCCTCGTCACTGAGGGCGCTCCGGTGCTGCGGACCGACGGATCAGTGAGCACCCCGGTCAGCTTCGACAACCCAGGTTTGTTACTCGGATGCATGCTCGGCGCATTCGCCATTGCCCTGCTCACCGTGTTTAAGCCCAAACTCGCTCGCTTCACTGCGCTTCCCTATGGGCTACTCGAAGGCGCCCTGCTCGGAATGATTTCGCATTACTACAACGCCCGGTTCGAAGGCATTGTTGTGCAAGCAATTCTGGCAACCTTCGGAGTGTTCTTGGCCATGCTCGTCATGTACGGGTTGCGCATTCTTCGGGCAACACCCAAGTTCACCAAAGGTGTTATCGGTGCAACCTTCGGAATCATGATTATGTACCTGCTGGGGTTCGTCCTCAGCCTCTTTACGGACCTACAGCCACCATGGGAGGGTGGAAGTCTGTTGAGCATTGGCATCAGCGTGGTCATCGTCATTGTTGCTTCGCTCAACCTGATCTTGGACTTCGACTTCATTGAGCGCGGATCAAAGAACAACCTGCCGGCCTATATGGACTGGTACGCAGCGTTTGGACTGATCTTGACTCTGGTCTGGCTCTACCTCGAGATGCTGCGATTGCTCTCCAAAGTTCGCCAGTAGCCAGTTCGCCAGTAACCGGTTGGTCAGTATCCAGTTAGTCAACTGCTCAAATGCCTACAAGGTCAGGACTGCGCACCTTGGGCAGGTTAGTTTCCGTTCGTTGACCAGTGCCAACGCTCAGACGGCAAGTTATACATGCCAAACCTGCTGGCGTTTCTACTGAGCCACACGAATGCCGGGTCGGACCCAGAAGTAATCAGCACCCCACCCGAGGTGAAATCAATGGCGCGGCCCTGCTCATGCATGGAGCGGCCCGGGATTGCAGTGGGTGGGCTGCACTGCGAGGCAGGCTTCTGATAAATATCGTAATAGCTGGGCCCACAATTGGCGCGACGAGTGGCCACTTGTGCTGCTGAGCTTCGGTAACCGCCTCCACGCAGATTAAATCCAGCGGCGGTGGCGGCATCGAGCAATCCCCTGATCTGGCTAGCAATCGCAACGTTGACCGTGATTCCCCCAACCGAGGTAACACTCACACTTCCGCCGCTCGGCACAGGTACCGAAGGGGGCGAGGTTGCTGGAAGCGAAGTGGGTGCCGGAGCGCCAGTGGCTGGGCTTGCAGTGGGCGGGTCAGTTGAAGCCGGGCCGTTTGCCGGAACGGTTCCAACGGGCGCTGCGCCTGCGGGTACCGCTACATCCTGCAAGCGGGGTGATGGCACGGCAGCAACGTTGCGAAGAGCGGTTTCTTGAGCCGCTAACTCTGCCGCCATTTGGCGATCTATTTCGGCAAGCGCAGCGGCCTCTGCAAGAGCAGCATCGAGACGGTCATCAAGCTCCGTGGCAAGTGACTCCTGCTCGGAACGGATTCCTTCAAGCTCGCCAAGCTGTGCCTGCTTGGCCGCAACTTGATCGGCAGCAGCAGCGGCAGCGGCATCAGCAGTTGCAGACTCATCGGCGGCAATCTTGCGCTTCCCAACCAAGATGTCAACCACCTTATGCCGGTCGTCAGCCATGATCTTGATGACCTCATTTGCATAAGAAGCATCATCTGCTTGACCCACCGAGAGCACACGAAGTGCATCCTCTGCGGGCGGGGTGATATAGGCCTCGACTGCGTAGGCACGAACGGTTTGGCGAGCAAGTTCGACTTCGTTCTCGGCAAGCGTCACCCGAGCTCTTGCCCGGCCAACTGCCTCGTTTGCTAGCCCAACTGCAACCTCGGCTTGTGCCACGGCGCCCTGTTGTTCTGCGTACTGAGCATCGAGTTCCTGAATTTTTTGCGTGACTTCTTCGCGGGTTGCGGTCAGAACATCAATTTGGTTACTAGAACGGCCAGAGCCCGGACCACCCTTTTGTGCGGTCTGGCTGGGTGCAGTCTGTGCAGCCTGGCTGGGTGCGGGCAGCGCAGCCTGAGGCGCAGCAGCAACGGGAAGAGCGCCTGTGAGGATTACCGGAACCGATACCGCTGCTACAAACCAAAGAATGGCGCGTGGGCGCAGGTTCGTTCGTTGAATAGGGGTGGTCCGTGACGCAGTCATCTGTTACTCAACGCCCCAGCAGGGCAACAGGTTGACACTCGGGCGCGCAGCACATTTACTCCTATCGGCCGCCCGCAGAGAATCTTTAGGTTATGCGATCACTGCCCCTAGGTGTATGGATACTGTGAACCGATTCCGATTTCAGGTACCGAGCAGGCCTCCAAGGCCTCCCAGCGAACTGGATTTGGGCTGCGCGGTGGCTTGGTGGCCGCCGCTCACCACGCTCTCGGCGGGCTGAACCAGAACATAGCCCTGTCCACCAAATGCCATCTGAATGAGTTCACCGGTGCCTCCGCGCAACATTGACTTAATTCCGCCAGTGTCAACTCGAACATCCATCATCACCCCCGCGGTCCAGAGCACCACGGCATCTGCATCCGCATAGGTTGCTGCTCCGCTTACATCAAGTGCAACGGGGTCGCCTTTGGTGGTGACTGCCACATAGCCGGTGCCACGCAATGACACGTTGAACATTCCTCCCGCCATCATGGAAGCCCGGCCCACATTCACACGATGAATATCCCAATCAATGGATGCGGAGAAGGCCAACACGTTTGCCCCATTCACAGAGACCATGTCGTTTTCTAGGTAGATGATCTGAATTTCTGAGGCCATGTCAGCAAGGAACAGTTCGCCCGTCCCCTCGCAGGTCATCATGTCGACCCCTTCGCCAGTCATCTTTGACTTCAGCAATTTGCTCATGCCCCCGGACCCGCTGTTCGTAAATTTCACATCACCTTGGTAGGCCACCATGGATCCGGTTCGGGCCAAAACGGGGCCGTACTGCATTGCCACCTTGAGCATCTTTTTGTTCTGATTTGTAAACGGGTCTTGACCCGTTGTTTCTGCGTATTCCTGAAATAGTGACCCATGAATTGGCATGCTGTAGCCCTCTCTGATTGTGCGTTGATGACCTGCCCAAGTCTTTGTGTGGTGTACGTCTTCAGAATAGCCAGCGAAGGGGGCTTTGATCAGCGAAAATCACGAGATTGCGAAGCAGCCACAACAGGCAACAGCTGAATCTTCTCTGCCACCACATTCATCACCCCATCTACGCTGTGTTCGAGACGGCCACTCACAAGGAGCGCCGCAGCAGAGGCCACCACTGGCCGAAATCGGGCCCAACACCCACGCGACACCACCACATTGACAATCCCTGTCTCATCTTCGAGGCTGACGAAAGTAATCCCAGCAGCAGTAGCAGGGCGTTGCCGATGTGTGACCACCCCAGCAACCAACACTTTGGCTTCATTCGCTAACTCGCTCAGTTCAATCGCAGTGACGGCTCCGCGGCGATCAAGGTCTGCTCGCAGGAATTTTGTTGGGTGACCCTCGGGAGCAATCCCTGTAGACCACAGATCAGCCACGGCATGTTCCCAGTCATCCATGCCGGGCAGTTGGGGTGCATCGAGACCAAGCAGAATTCCAGGCAAACGATCCGACCCAGATTGAGCCACTGCACCAGCAGACCAAAGTGCCGAACGGCGGTTATCTGACCCAAAGACTCCGGCCGTTGCGAGGGCTTCAAGTTGCGCCTGATTTAGAGAAGATCGGCGCATCAGGTCTTCCATATCTGCATATGGCCGACCTGCTGCAATCTGCTTAGCCAGCGTCTTTCCTATCAAGCGAACAGAGGAAAGTCCCAAGCGGACTGCGCTGCCCGCACCGCCCGAACTGCCCGAACTGCCTGCACTGCCCGAACTGCCTGCACTGCCCGCTTGTTCATCCGGGTCTTCGCTTTCGAGCGTGGCACACCAGTCAGAACGATGTAGGTCAGGAGTGTGCACCTTGATTCCGTGCCTGCGGGCATCTTGAACGAGCGAGTGCGGCGAATAAAAACCCATCGGTTGAGCATTCAGCAAGGCCGCGCAAAATGCTGCCGGATAATGCAACTTGATCCAAGAAGAGGAGTACACCAGATAGGCAAAGCTGACCGAGTGCGACTCTGGAAATCCGTAGTTGGCGAAAGCCGCAATCTTTTCCCAAATCTGCTCGGCCACCGTTGCAGTCACTCCTCGTTGTGAAGTGCCGACATCAAATCGCTCGCGAAGCACAGCCATCTTTCGGCTCGACCTTTTTGAGCCCATTGCCTGACGCAACTGATCAGCCTCGGAAGGAGTAAAGCCAGCCACATCAATAGCCATCTGCATGAGTTGTTCTTGAAAGAGCGGAATCCCGAGAGTCTTTGCAAGAGAATTCTCTAACAATGGATGCAAATACGTGACCGGTTCCTCACCCTTACGGCGACGGATATAGGGATGAACCGAACCACCTTGGATAGGGCCGGGTCGTATGAGTGCGACTTCAACAACAAGGTCGTAAAAACAACGCGGCCTCAAACGTGGAAGGGTGGCCATCTGCGCACGAGACTCGACTTGGAATACCCCAATCGAGTCGGCGCGACACAACATCTCGTACACCGCGTCCTCTTGAGGAAGTTCGGCTAGATCAACAACAACCCCATGATGTTCTGCAATCAGGTCTACTGCTAGATGCAACGCCGTGAGCATGCCGAGCCCCAGCAAATCAAACTTGACCAGACCAGCAGTGGCGCAATCCTCTTTATCCCACTGCAGCACGGAGCGACCTTGCATTCGCGCCCACTCAACAGGACACACCTCGATAACTGGGCGATCACAGATCACCATGCCACCGGAATGAATCCCAAGATGGCGCGGCAATTCCTCGAGCTGACTGGCCAGAGAAAGAACTGTGTCCGGAATCGGCTGGGACACTGATTCGCCCTGCTGAGATGAAGCAGCTTGTGGCACTTTGTTCCAGCGATCGAGCTGTTTAGCCCACGCATCTTGATGCCCCTGCGAAAATCCCAAAGCACGAGCAGCGTCGCGAACTGCAGATCGGGTGCGATAAGTAATCACATTTGCAACCTGCGCAGCATGAGACCTGCCATAGCGCTCATAGACGTACTGAATAACTTCCTCTCGCCTTCCCGACTCGATATCGAGATCAATATCGGGTGGCCCATCTCGTTCGGGGGATAAGAACCGCTCAAAGAGCAGGCCAAGTCGCACCGCATCAGCCTTGGTGATTCCGAGCGCATAACAAGCTGCGGAGTTAGCCGCAGAGCCTCGGCCTTGGCAATAGATGTCCTTGCGGCGGCAGAACTCGACAATGTCCCAGACGATTAAGAAATAACCAGGAAAACCTAGGGCTGTAATCATCTGCAATTCATGATCGATCTGCGCCCAGGCGCCAGGAAATCGTTCGGCATGACGCGGCCCATAGCGACGGGTGGCACCCTGCTCGACGAGCAGCGTTAAGTACTCCGACTCAGTGAGTGCCCGAGAAGCTGGCCGCTCTGGATGTGGGGGGCATGGGTACGGGGGTAATTGCGGAGCAATAAGTGCAAGATCAAATGCGCACTGCTTTCCCAACTCGGCAGCAGCACCCACTACCTGGGGGTAGCGCACAAAGCGATGTGCTTGCTCTGCACCGGAGCGTAGATGCGCACTAGCAGCACCGGGCAGCCACGGATCCATCTGGTCCAAACTCTTAGCAGCACGGATTGCAGCTAGCGCCGTGCTCAGAGCATGGTCCTGCGGGCTGGCGTAGTGAACATTGTTTGTAGCAATCACCCCGGTTCCAACGCGACGTGCAAGTTGATACAACGCATCATTGCGATCCGAGTCAAGCGGATCCCCATGATCCCAAAGTTCGATAAAAGTATTATCAACCCCAAACGCTGCGACGAGCGAGCGAAGTTCTTGCTCAGCGGCTCGAACTCCGCGCTGCGCTAGCGCCAGCGGAACCGTGCCCTTACGACAAGCCGTGAGCACTGCCCAATGCCCTCGAGCACGGTGAGATGCTGCTTCAGCTACTGCCGCAAATGAGATTTCTGGCCGGCCCTTCTCACCTGCCATCTGCGCCTGTGAGAGCAGCGCTGCTAGACACGCATACCCAACTGGGTCTCGGGCAAGAATGATCAAGTGTTGGCCGTCAGGGTCTGTCGAACCTGTGCGTTGTTCCGTGGCATTCAGGGTGAGTTCAGCACCGAATACTGTGGGCAGTCCTACTTCGCGAGCAGCTTCAGCGAAGCGTACGACACCATAAAATCCACCATGGTCGGTGATAGCGAGCGCCTCAAGGCCAAGACGCTCTGCTTCTTGTGCGAGGGCCTCAGGAGAGGATGCCCCATCAAGAAAACTAAACGTTGAATGGCAATGTAGTTCTGCATAGGAAACTGCAGATCCTGAAAGACTGTTAACCGCCATCTAGACAGTGTAGCGAACACATGTTCGATACTGCCTATTCCGCTAGTTATCAGCTCCCGGCCTGCCCAATCGGCTCCCCGACCTGCCTAATAGGCAACCGCAGGACTCTCGCTACGCCGCCTAGCTCAGACGGCAGCACCAGGAGCGTGCCTCCAAGTGCTTCTGCTAATCGCGTGGCCAACACCAGGCCGGCCTCTGCTCCAACCATGCTTGCAGATTGCGACTCACCATCATGGTCCACCGAAATAACCAGCTCAGAGGAGCGCAGCGCATCTTGCAGCTGCGAGAAATTCTCGGCGGCCATCTCGCTCATCATCTCAGCAACTGAGTCATCTTCATACACGGCGACACTTGCCGTCACTACAACTTGCGCACTTCCTACGTCTAGTGCTCCTGCGAGAAGTTCATCAACTATTCGAACCGCACGGCTCCCATCTAGCAGAGCATCGACATTGCTATCGGACTCGACCTCCAAAACGAGAGTGCAACCCTGTTGAGCAGCCTGAGTCCGCCGCAAGGAAATCAGCTCATCGAGAAGCTCGAGCGGACGGCACGGTTCGACTGGCTCGCTCACAACAGCAGACTCGATTTCCACTAGGTCAACCACGTCTCGCACAAGTTGCACACAACGCTCAGCTGTGACTGCCGAAGCTGCAACGCGGTGCTGCTCCACCTCTTGAAGCGGAGCGCTAGCAACGAGTTCTACAGTTCCTTGAATCTGCTGCAGAGGCGTCAGAATCTCTTGGGCAATCATTCGAAGGATGTCCACCCGAGAGGCGAGTGTCTGCTCAGCAACTTGGAATGATTCCAAAGCCTCTGCAGTTCGCTCAGCTACGAGCTGGTCTAGGTCTTGATTCACCTCATATAAGCGGCGCAGTCCCCTCTCGGCTGCACGCTCGGCCGCTTGGCGTCGCTCGCGTTCTCGATCGGCGCGCCGCTCTAGAAGAGCAATCCGAGACGCCGTCTTATCGAGCATCAGCCCTTCGCACCCGTACTCTGTTCAATGCGGATCACCATCTGACACTCCTCGCCAGTATCAACGACCGACAACAGTTCTATCGACTCGCCAAAGTATGCACCGGCTCCCACAATAAGCCCTTCTGCAAGTGGCCCCAAAGCGCGTCGCGACCGATAGTGCAGGTGCAGCAATCCGTCCGCTTGCTCGGTAACGTCAAACCAAGGAACCTCTGCGCCGGGGTACAACTTCATAACTTCGGGGTGAATGATTCCGTTCAGGTCGAGGAGCACGGTACGGGAACTTGTGTGATCTTCAAGTAGCTCTGGGTGCTGTGCCGCTAACCCGGAGAACGTCCCCTGCCCGACTAGTCGCTGGACTTGCTCCGGAGGCAACTCAAATCGCTCGGCTGCGGCATTGACGAGCATCGCTAGGTGCTCATCGGGATAGGTGCCGAGCGTTGTCCAGACCCCATCTAGTCCAGCAGCCTCTAACAGCCCATCCCAGGCCTCGGCGCCGAACTGATCAGTAACAAATTCTTCAACCAGAATAAAGACAACACCTTTCACGAAAGGCCTCCTTGAAAAGTTTTGAGGACAGCAGTGTGGCATGTCTCAGTAGGCAACTCGCGACTCCCCCGTAGCGACACGGTGCTGAGCTTGGCAGTCTCAACCTTAATCGGCACTAAGAGTAGCTCAGACCCCCAAATTGCTCTAGGCATGCCACCCGTAGGCACAGTCCCACAGCAGGTCGGTGGCCCGCGAGGATCCAGCACATCAAGGCTCTAACCTTGGCACGGTGACTACCAACACTTCAGATTCTCCCGAATCCACTCCCCCATCGGCATCCCTGCTTGCAGACCAACAAGTCGCCGACCAACAAGTCGCCGACCTGACTGCTGCTGATGTGGCTTGGGACCTTGACACACTGATCGAAGGCACTGATCTTGACTCACTGCTCGATCAGTCCGACCAGATAGCTGATCAACTCGAGACCTATCGAGGACGGGTTGGGTCGATGACTCAGGAGGAACTTGTCACAGCGATGAGGCTCATGGCAGATCTGCAAGAGGTGCAGGGCCGGGCGGGGTACTACGCCATGCTGCGCTTCTCAGAGAACACCTCTGATCCCGAGCGCGGTGCACTCATGATGCGCGTACAGGAGCGATCAGTTCCCCTTGCCACGCGACTCGTGTTCTTTGAACTCGAATGGGCGGCGCTTGATGATGACGCAGCAGAAGCACTGCTCGACACTGCGAGCTTGGACTTCTGCGCACATCACTTGCGGTCGGCTCGTCGCTACCGTGACTACCTGTTGAGCGAGCCCGAAGAGAAGCTACTCACCGAGAAATCAGTCAGCGGCGGCTCTGCTTGGGTGCGCTTATTTGACGAACTCACCTCGGCAATCACAATCGAGTTGAACGAGAGCAGCAGCGAAGCCGCCGAATCCACCACTGAGTCTGCGCCCGCAACACCGGGCGCTGCTGCGACACAAACAGTTGGACTCGAGCAAGGGCTATCTCGGCTTCAACACCCAGATCGAGATGTACGCCGTCAAGCTGCGGAAGCCGTCACCAAAGGCCTTGAGCCAGGGTTGCGAACTCGAGCGTTCGTCTTCAACACGTTGCTCCTTGATAAGGCGACAGATGACAGGCTGCGTCGCTATCCCAGCTGGATCTCTGAACGGAATTTGTCAAACGACGCAACCGATGACTCAGTGCAGGCCCTGATCGAAGCAGTGGTAGGCCGTTACGATCTGCCCCAGCGCTGGTACGCGCTGAAAGCCCAGGTCCTCGGAATCGATCAGCTAGCTGACTATGACCGCATGGCTTCCGTGGCCGAGGATGAAACTGCAATCGGCTGGACTGAGGCCAAGGAAATCGTTCTAGATGCCTATGGCAGTTTCTCTCCAGAGCTGGCAGGAATCGCCAAGAGGTTCTTTGATGAGAACTGGATTGATGCGCCCACTCGGCAGGGCAAACGACCCGGCGCATTCTGTGCCTATACCGTGCCGTCGCATCACCCATACGTGTTCTTGAACTGGACTAGCCGACCCCGAGATGTGGCTACCTTGGCCCATGAGCTTGGCCACGGACTTCACGCGTACATGGCCCGCGAACAGGGAGTGTTCCACCAATCCACACCCCTCACTCTTGCCGAGACTGCATCAGTATTCGGTGAGACCGTGACAAATAACGCGCTGCTCGGAAAGCTCGAAGACCCACATGCCCGATTTGCGTTGCTGGCATCCACGCTCGAGGACTCAATTGCCACCGTGTTTCGACAGGTAGCAATGAATCGCTTCGAGGAGTCCGTGCATGTCTCGCGACGTGAAGAAGGCGAGCTCTCGGTGGACCGTTTCGGCGAACTCTGGATTGACTCTCAGACAGCCATGGTTGGGGACTCAGTGGAACTCACGCCTGGATACTCCACCTGGTGGAGTTACATTCCTCACTTCATCGGGACACCGGGCTACGTCTACGCATATGCCTATGGGCAACTCTTGGCCCTCTCTGTCTACGCCCGCTACTCAGAGCGAGGTGACTCCTTCGTGCCGGCCTATCTAGAACTACTCAGCTCAGGGGGCTCCAAAACTCCCGGAGAACTTGGTCGAATCGTTGATTGCGACCTTGAAGATCCCGGTTTTTGGGATGCCGGGCTGAACATCGTCGAAGCACAGCTCGATGCAGCTACAGAGGCAGCCCGAGAGGCTGGGCGAATCTGAATCGCTGAGAACTGCGCCAAGTATTCGGCAGGCATCCACCGACCACGCTCCGCGCGAAAGTAAAACTGTGTCTCGGCCAACTTTGATCTACTTAATTCCTGTTCCTGAGTTTCGCGTCTGAAGTGAGTCTGGCCGCTCTCTGCTTTCGCTTGCAGGCTGCATAAGGAGGTAATCATGTCTGAGGCCGAAGAACTGCTGGCACTGCTTGTAGATCATCTGCAAGATGGTGTCTGGCTGCTCGATGCCAGCGATGCTTCCGTTGTTGAAGTCAGCCAATCAGGTTCACTGCAAGCGGGATCTCATCCGGGAATGCTCCTCGGGACCAACTTCTGCAGTCTGATCGAGCCAGAAATTTCCTTGGAGGCTTGGCAACTACTGCTGGCACAAATTCCCCCTGCTGCTAGCCACACTGTCTCGGTGGGCCTACGGTCAGAGATTGGATTCGTGCAACTCGTCGATCTGACGCTCACTCGCGATTACTCGGGCGAGCCGGAACAAGCACGAGTGCTGGCAATCACCAGATCCCAACCGCTCGCAACGCTGCCCGCCTCCCAACCTCCACAAGTTGAGTCCTTGCTTGATGCCACCCTTGAGGCCCTTGGCGAAGGCGTGGCAATTCTGGATCATCTGGGCCGGGTTGAACGGGCAAATACTGCCTTTTTGCAACTCGTAGATCTGCAGCAAAGCCTGGTGCTCGATCACAGCGTGTTTGACCCTCCTTGGATCTGGCAATCGCTGGAAGGGGATTTCTTAGAGATCGAGGACACTCCCCCCGTCAAGGCTCTTCGAACCGGCGAACCGCAGCGCCTCGATCATGTACAACTCAGAGGTAACGGCCTGAATCGCGTCTTGGGTGAACTCATCTCGGTCGAGGTCAGCTGTGAACCGCTCCTTGGGACTGATCAATCTCTTCGCGGTGCTGTGCTCGTTCTGGGTGATCTCACTGCGCTGCTGCAGTCAGTCGACCGTCGTGAACAGATCGAGGCAACTGACCACCTCACCTCTCTTCGTAGCCGGCACCACATCACCGCTCAGGTAGACGCAGCAGTTCGAGCAGCAGAACGGAATTCATCCAACGCCGATGATGCACGAGTGGGCGTGCTCCACGTTGACCTTGATGACTTTCGTAGCGTCAACGACACCTTTGGCACTGCCTTCGGCGACGAGGTACTCATCGCTGTTGCCGATCGCATCCGGGATCTAACAGAACGTCACATTGAAATTGGTCGAGTTGGAGTCGATGAGTTCCTCGTCGTCATCACGGGCAACGATGCAAGCCTTTCTTTCGATACTCGCCTTCGCCGACTGGCAGAAGAATTACAGCGAAGAATTGAACAACCACTAGTTGTGGAAGGTCTTGAGCTTCGCTTGACTGCGTCGGTCGGAATCTCTCGCTACCCTGCCAATGCACGCGATGGTGCCACTCTTGTACGCGCAGCTGATACTGCTCTTGCAGCGAGCCGAAGAGAAGGTCGCCATCAGGTTCGCTTCTTCGAAAGTTCCCTTGATAAGCGGGGCCGAACGGGCCTTGCTTTGGACCGAGACCTTCGCCTTGCTGCTGCGCAGCGCAATTTGCAGGTGTACTACCAGCCCATTATTGACCTGCAATCTGGCGCAGTCTCTGGGGCCGAAGCACTCGTGCGCTGGAACCACCCAGAACACGGCCCGATTCCGCCTTCTATTTTCATCCCAGATGCCGAAGCCACTGGAGCAATCTCTGCGATTAGCGACATGGTCGTCACTACTGTTGCGGAAGATCTAGCAGGGTGGAACCAGCAGAACCTGCTCAATGCAGGCTCACGTATTGCGATCAACATTTCAGCTACCGAATTTGAGCAGCGGGGATTTGTCCAACGTCTCGCTGCCACCCTTAACAACGTTGGGGTGCTTCCGTCCCAGCTTGAACTCGAAATCACCGAGACGTTGCTCATGCGTGATGTCGAGGTAACGGCGCAACGCCTGAGCGACCTGCACGAACTGGGTTTCTTGGTCTCGCTCGACGACTTTGGCACTGGGTATTCATCGCTATCTCACCTGCACATGCTGCCGCTTCACACCCTGAAGGTTGATCGCTGCTTTGTCAGTGAACTTGGTGATGGCAGATCAGAAACCATCACTCGCGCCATTTTGAACCTGGCCCAAGGGCTTGGAATTCACACAGTCGGGGAAGGTGTCGAAACCGAAGAGCAACGCCGGTTCCTGATCGACGGCGGATGCGATTCGGTGCAAGGGTTTTTCTATGCTCCCCCGCTGCCGCGTTTGGCTTTCGAGAAATTCATGCAGAGCCACAAGCCCATCGCCGCTTCGGCAACCTCGTCTCGCTCGGCCCTCTAGGACTGCAGTCTCTTGCTCTAGGACTGCATCTACGTTGGCAGGTCAGCTACTCCAGTAGCGGGCAACGAAACAATAAAGAGAGCTCCTCCAGAAGCTGCGGTTTCGACGTGGATCGTACCCCCGTGGCTCTCGACGATTCGCTTGGTCAGTGACAGGCCCAGTCCTGTTCCGCCCTTATCTCGTTCGCGACTCTCTTGCAGGCGAGCAAACCGCTCGAAGACTTGATCCCGTTCGCCTTCAGGTACTCCGGGGCCATCATCGGCCACTGAGAGCACCACCCAAGGGCCATATTCGGCGACGCTCACTTTGATGGTTGAGGCTGCGTAGCGAGCTGCATTATCTAACAGGTTGCGGATCACGCTGGTGAGTTCATCCGGGTTACCCCAAACGCGACCGGCCGAAACGGCGGAGACATCCATTCGAACC